>CANRDH010000031.1 GCA_947629295.1 uncultured Clostridia bacterium | reverse complement strand
TCGTCGATCATATTTCGGTCATAAATAATATCATCATCAATCGTTATTATTATGTCATCGGGATATTCCCGCATGGCGTAAATATATTTTTTGTGAGATCTTAAATCCCCTTCCCTTACTTCAAGCATAACGCCTTGTTTTCTGAGCTTATTAAACATGGGGGAAGAAAGATCATCAAACTGCTCGCCACTGAGATATACAACTATCCTGTCCGGCTTGCGGGTTTGTCTGATAATGCTTCCAATAACAACAGGCAGCCATTTTACTCTTTTTGGATAGGTCGTCAATGAAACCGTTATAGGAATACCATTATTTGCTTTACCCAATACCGGACGAAAAAGATAATATTTTATATATGATAGATAAGACTTGAGCTTTTTGATTTGGCGCCAGCATAGACGCGCAAAATAATGGATACGGCTTTCGCCTTCGATCCTTTCCCACATTTCCATACTCCTATTCACATATTTTTCAAAACCTCAAGCCATTGCCTTGTGATTTCGGAAGGCAGAAAATCTTTTCCCCTTTCCCGGGCAGCAACCTTGTAATGCTCCCTAAGCACATTATTACTGAGCATCTCGATAATGGCATCCGATAAATACTTTTCACTTTGCTGCAAGGGATCTGACGCAGTGTATTCCTTACCCGTCATGGGCGGAACCAGTATACCGTATTTTCCATGCCTTATTTCCTCCGCATACGAATTCAGGTCGGCGTCGGGATCAAGCAATTCCTTCGGACCGAATTTACAATCTGTTGAAATTATCGGAAGCTCGCACGCCATACATTCAATCAGTATATTACCCAAACCCTCATATATTGAAGGAAATGCAAATACATCGGCTTCGGCAAGATAAGGATATGGATTAGACTTATATCCCCATAGCTTTACATTTTCGCCCAGATTGAGATCGTTTATCAACTGCTGTAGATATTCCCGTTTTTCACCCTGACCGAGAATAATTAATTTGGCTTCGGGTATCGTCCTGACTACATGTGAGAACGCACGGATAAGGTGCCATTGTCCCTTCTGGTTTGTCAGTCGACCTGCCGTTATAACAACCCTGCCCCTGTTTTCCCGGAACAGCTTATTTTCTTCTGTTGTTATAACCCCTTCGCTGATTTTTTTCTGAATGGTATCAGTATAGCATGGATTATATATACAGGTGATTACATCTTTATTCACTCCGTATAAATCCGCCATATCCTCTCCGACCTTTTTTGATAATGCAACGATTGCATCAGCTTTATTGAATACCCATTTATTCTTTTTATAGAGAAGTATATTCTGCTTAACAGCGGAACGGTTATTTCGTACAGAAACAATTGTTTTGTCTTTGCCTTTGGATAATATATTAGCAAGGTCTGGTTCCGCCATAAAACTTATTGAATGCGTAATGCCGTATTTTTTTTTGATAGCCTTGATTTTTTTCATAACCTTCAGATGCCATGAGAACTTAAGTATCCCCTTATCCTCCGGCATATTCAAATCAATAGTTTCAACCGTGGAACCGTATGTATTATCGCTGCCGTTCAGAACTGCCAAAACAACCTTTTCTACATATTCTTCAAGGCAGCCTGCTAAATTTGTAGCCACCCTTTCGGCTCCTCCGCCTGTCAGATTTTTTACAATTACCAACACTCTCATGTGATCACCATTTTGTTCAAATATTTCTTCCTTTTTACCGAATATAACCGGATTGAAATTCCTCGACTGTAGTCTGAGTTTTAATCAATTTTTTACGGAGCTGCAGCGCTCAATAAAAAACCTCTGTAATTCAGCGGCATTCCGGTTTATATCAAAACCGCACGGCCCTGTCAGCCTCAGCGCGGCTTCGGCATTTTTGCTCCTGCTATAATGTGACATTGCAGCTATTTCCTCAGCCCATGCTTTGAAACTGTCATTTAAGGACTTGAATTTGACAAAATCGGTATATGCACACTCTGTTGTTACCGTATCGGATATAAGACAGGGCAGGCCCGATATCTGCCATTCTATTGCAACCAGCGGTACTCCCTCATATCTCGACGGCAAAACCATCACATCCATAGCCTGAAGCATTTCGGAAACATTATATATTGACCCCGTAAAAACGACCTTGTCGGATATAGATAGCTCCTCCGTAAGCTTCTTCACATTGTCATAATCATCTCCACTTCCCATTAAATAAAGCTTTGAATTTGGTTTCAGTTTGAGAAATTCCTTAAATACCCTCACCAGAAATTCCTGATTTTTCTGATAATTAAAATTACCTACATGACCGACCAGCAACTCATTATCCGGCTCGTTCAATATACTTCTGATTTCTTTTCTTTTTTCAAAATCAAATTTATATTTATTTATATCCCGTCCGTTGCTGATAACTGTAAAAGGTCTTTTACGATAAAGCCACTTTCCCGCCTCGTTACCGCAGGCGAAAGCGTCCGTATACAGATGATAAAACATGAATCTGAGCAGTTTATCCGCCTTTTTAAAATCACAGGTGGTATTGTGCGAATGTACGACCCTCACCTTGCAGCGCATAAGCTTTGCGGCAAACAATTCAATAGACATAATTGCGCTGCTGCCGTGTATATACAGTGCGTCATAACGCCTTTTTTTGAATAAAGCAATAAACGCTTTTATATATTTAAAAACCTTCTTTTTTCTTTTTGGCAATATCCGTACACTGATTCCCGCTTCCCTTATTTCAGATAGAAGCTTCTCGTCGGACGTTGTATTCCCGATTATATCAATATCAAATTTATTTTTATCAAACAAGGAAAAATAATCTATAATAACTGTTGATATTCCCTCTTTTCTGTCAAGCCCGGAGGTTGAAACAATAAGAATTTTAATTTTTTCCATATATTCCCCTTCAAATCAAATTAACGGCACACTTTGTCGAACAGCGGTTTTTACAATAATTTTCTGCTCATATATTCTGATTTGTTTCCGCCTTTGCATTCTGTGCAACGCTTGCGCGCATTCTGTTATATAATCCTGAAAACTTATTTTTAAAAAATCCGACACAGGAACCCATAGTATAGCAAAGGGTAACATTTTTCATTTTTATCGGTATACACAAAACAGCCATTTTAAACGATTGTTTTTTTGCATAACGTACGGCAAAATCCGTATATTTATCATTAACTATTTCTTTAATTTCCTGCTTTTTTGTTTTTTTATCCCACTGACTATTCGATACGGTCTGAGCAATACATTGCACCAGTCTGCCTATATGATAATTTGCCAATTTCGACATAGTATCGGGATCACAAATACCCCAATGCTCATAAACCTGTAAAGTATGCTCAATATGATCCCTTTTCTTCTGATTCAGATATTTATTATAAACAAGCTCAGAATCAGTACCCTGTCTTGAGCGATAATAGTGGTAGAAGGGTTTGCTTATCATACAGACTCTTTCAACATCCATCAATATATCCATATTGAAGTGATGATCCTCTAATTTTGTATTTCTGAATTTTATATTATGCTCACGCAAATAAGGAATACTGTACAGCTTATTCCAAGGTACTGTCAGAATAGTCCTTGTAAGATAATTGATTGCGTTTTCCCTGAATTCCTTTTGCTCAAAATCCCTGTCATCGGGACAAACCGAATAACTTATTTCCTTGCCGTTAATGTAGTAGTCCATATAATATCCCGCAACCACATATTGGGCATTGTGCTCCACGGCACGGGAATACATTACCTCAAGCATATCCGGAAGAGTCCAGTCGTCGGAATCAATAAGATAAAGATAGTCGCCTTTTGCCAGCTCCAATGCTCTGTTTCTGGCCTCCGAAATAAAAACATTCTCCTTATTTTTCAAAACCTTTATTCTTGAATCGGCGCGGGCATAGTGCTCAATTATATCGCCGGAACCATCATCGGAGCCATTATCTATGATAATAAATTCATAATCTCTGAATGTCTGATTCAAAATACTTTCTATTGCCTTGCCCACATATTCTTTTGTATTAAACACCGGCATTATAACTGTTATAGCAGGCATACTCTGACTCCTTTGCTATTTCATTAATTCCTTATATTCCTTAAAGCTCATCAATGCAAGATCCTTATCACTTAAAATAAGTTTATCTTCTCCTCCAATAAGCTCGAACGGCCATTTTATCCCAATGTCAGGGTCATTGTACATAATTCCGGAATCACCCTCCCCATAAAAAACCTCAGAGCATTTATAGCTTACAACCGAATCTTCAATAACAAGATAACCATGTCCGAAATATGCGGGTACTAAAAGGCTGTCCATATTTTCACCCGTAAGATGAAAGCCTCTCCACTGCCCAAAGGTAGGGGATTGGGGTCTAAGATCCACAATGACGTCATATACATGTCCGCTTATACAACGTACAAGCTTGGGTTGTTGCTTTATAAGCTGAAAATGTGTCGCTCTGATAACTCGGCGTTTTGAGATTGTATAGAATACTTCCTTCAAATCATAATCAATTCCGTTTGCTTTGAATATATCTATGTTATAATCCTTAAGCAACCCTCCGCGATTATCATCGGCATAGAACGGTTTTACCATATATGCGCCGTTTAAATCCAATTCCCGAAAACTGAATTTTTGCATAATACCACATCCTATCAGATAGTTTTCATCCATTCCATAGTCATACGCGTTCCTTCCGCAAAGCCGATTTTGGCTTTAAATCCGGTATCATTTTCTGTTGCCGACGTATCGAATACACTTATGGGGAGATTTGTCCCTGTAAACGGAATATTTCCAAAGACAGGTACAGTATCCGGTGCAAGCTCATTCTGCATCTCAAGAATAAAATTTTTCAGAGGTTTTGCATTACCGCTGCCTATCAAATACTCGCAAAACGGTTTTCCGTTTTTGGCTATAAGATAAAATGCCTCGGCAACATCTGTAATATATACAAAATCATAATTCTGTAAAGCAGATGTAAATTGCAGAGGTTCATTATTCAGAATTTTCCTTATTGTCGTATTTACAAACCTGGGTGAAATTTCTCCGACTCCGTATGCATTTGTTATCATCGGCCATACGAGCTCTATCCCGATATCGGCCGCAATCGATTTGCAGATACAATGAGCCATATGCTTTGCCATTCCGTAAATATAGCTCATTCCGGGATGATTCCCCTGACAATGTACCGCATACTCTATTTCATACTCCATGATACTTCCGGCGCATATAAATCTCTTGCATCCAAACTGTTTTGCAGCCTTAACACATTCAACTGTGTCAAGAACATTTTTTATCTGCAGATTGTAATCGATTCTTTGTGAACCGGCAGAACCCGCCCATGCAAAATGAATGAATGTGTCATAATTACCCTGAGAGATAATCCTCGTTAATTCCTTAATATCAGACACATCGCATTGAACATATGTAAGTCTGTCGGATGTTATAAGACGTTTCGGATTTTCCGATATATCCAATGCCAGTACATTCATACCCTCCCCGATAAATTTTTTTACCGTATAACTTCCGACAAAGCCATCTGCGCCTGTTATTATTACATTTTTCATTATATTTCTCCTCAAACACACAAAAATTCAGATATCTGATTATCCATGCAAGCTCTTATATCCCCGCCGTCTAACCGGCATTTGCTCCATTCAACAACCTTTTCTATAGCTTTTTCAAGATTCCAATGCGGTTTCCACCCAAAGGTGTTTTTCAGCTTGGAGCAATCGAGCTTGAGAAAATTAGCTTCGTGAGGCCCACCATCAGGGCAGTTTATGCGTTTAATGCCGCCGCCCCAATACTTCAGAAATAAATCAACCAGTGCGCCTGTTTGAAAACAGTCCACGTCATCTGGACCGACATTATAGCAATCCGCATATTGTGTATCCTCAAACTGTTTTGCCGCTATCATAAGATATGCATATATCGGTTCCAGCACATGCTGATACGGTCTTGTTGAATACGGATTTCTGACTATAATATCCTCATGGTTTTGTGCTGCCCGTATGCAATCAGGTATTATCCTGTCGTTTGCAAAATCTCCCCCGCCTATTACATTGCCTGCACGTGCGGTAGAAATCGCAGTTTTACCATCAGCAAAAAAGCTGTTTCTATAGCTGTGGGTCACAAGCTCGGAGCATGATTTGGAATTTGAGTAGGGATCATAACCGTTCAATTCTTCATTTTCACGGTATCCCCATGACCACTCTTTATTCAAATAAACCTTATCGGTCGTTATATTCAAAAACGATCTGACACATGAGCTGTTCCTTATACATTCAAGGATATTTACAGTGCCCATAACATTTGTTTCATACGTATATCTTGGAGCTTTATAGCTGTCTCTGACAATGGGCTGTGCTGCCAGATGGAACAGTATTTCAGGCTCCGCACTATCAAACGCCTCTTTTAAGCTTGTATAATTTCTTATATCGCCTATTACGGAATGGACATCCTTTTCAATATTTGCTATTTCAAACAGAGACGGCCGTGTAGGAGGTTCGGTAGCATAGCCTGTGACCTTTGCTCCGAATCCGGACAAAAGCTTACACATCCACGAACCCTTAAATCCGGTGTGACCTGTAATAAATACACGTTTGTCTTTATAAAAGCTTAAATCAAAATTCATAGTGACCACCCGATTTAATCCCACAGCTTCCAGGGAGCTTTTCCCTCATACCAAAGTTTTTCAATCTCCTGCTTTTCCCTTAATGTATCCATACACTGCCAATATCCTTTGTGAACATACGCGCGAAGCTCATGTTTGTCAACCAAGCTTAACATAGGTTCTTTCTCGAATACCGTATCATCGCCGTCTATATAGTCAAAAAGATCGGGCTCAAATACCATAAAGCCAATATTGATAAGATCACCATCGAGATTGCTTTTTTCACGGAAATCTTCTACCTTTCCGTTTTTTCCTATTTCAAGAACTCCCTTATTCTGACCAAAGTTATATACCGAAATTGTTCCGATTTTCCCGTGCTTCTTATGAAACTCAACTAACGCCCGGATATTAATATCACCGACAGCATCCCCATAGGTAAGTAAGAATGTTTCATTATTAACATAATCTTTTATCCTTTTTATACGTCCTCCTGTTTGTGTGTTAAGACCTGTATCGACAACTGTAACCTTCCAAGGCTCCGTATATTTGTTGTGAACAATTAATTCGTTTTCACCATTAGTGAAATTAAATGTTACATCAGAGGTATGCAGAAAATAATCGGCAAACCATTCTTTTATATAATGCTGTTTGTATCCGGCACAGATAATAAATTCATCAAACCCGTAAAATGAGTAAATCTTCATTATATGCCAAAGAATCGGCATACCGCCTATCTCAATCATAGGTTTTGGTTTAGTTGCGGATTCTTCGGATATACGGGTACCGAAACCACCGGCTAAAATTACAACCTTCATAATTACGTCGTCACCTCAGTCTCTATTAAACAAATCCCTCGTATAAACCTTATACTTTACATCATCAAGACAACTATCGTACCTATTTGCAATGATTGCCTGACTTTGTTTTTTGAACTCATCAAGATTATTAATGACTTTGCTGCCGAAAAATGTGCTTCCGTCTTGTAGAGTCGGCTCGTATACGATCACAGTCGAGCCTTTGGCTTTTATACGCTTCATTACACCCTGAACAGAGCTTTGCCGAAAGTTATCACTGCTGCTTTTCATGGTCAGACGATAAACACCTATAACAACCGACTTTTCCTTGTCATCACTGAAATCCCCGTCAGAGCAGTAATCGTAATATCCTGCCATTTTCAAAACCCTGTCAGCAATAAAATCCTTTCTTGTTCTGTTGCTTTCTATAATGGCACCTATCAGGTTCTGAGGAACATGGCGGTAATTTGCAAGTAACTGCTTTGTATCCTTTGGCAGGCAATAACCGCCGTATCCAAAAGAAGGGTTATTGTAATGCGTTCCTATTCTTGGGTCGAGGCACACACCGTCAATAATTTGTGCGGTATTAAGTCCCTTCGTTTCCGCATAGGTATCAAGCTCATTGAAATAGCCGACTCTGAGAGCAAGATATGTGTTTGCAAAGAGCTTTACGGCCTCAGCCTCCGTAAATCCCATAAAGAGGGTATTTATATCTTCCTTTATAGCTCCGTCCTTCAAAAGTCGTGCAAATGTTTGTGCGGCATCTACAAGCCTCTCATCATCCATATCCGTACCGACTATTATTCGGCTAGGATAAAGATTATCATACAGTGCCTTTGATTCTCTGAGAAATTCAGGACTGAACATAATATTCCTGTTGCCTGTTTTTTCTCTTATTTCTTTTGTGTACCCGACAGGAACGGTTGATTTTATTATTATGAACGCATCCGGGTTATACATCATAACCAAATTTATTACATCCTCAACAGCGGATGTATCAAAATTCTGCGTTTTGCTGTCGTAATTTGTAGGTGCGGCTATTACAACAAAATCAGCATTTTTATATGCCAGCTCCGCATCAAGAGTCGCAGTCAGGTCAAGCTTTTTTTCGGATAGATATTTCTCTATATATTCGTCTCGGATGGGCGATTTTCCTTTATTGATAAGCTCTACTTTCTCAGGAACTATATCAAGCGCATATACTTTATTATTCTGTGAAAGCAATATAGCAACAGACAATCCCACATAGCCCGTTCCTGCTACCGCTATTGTATACTTCTTATCCATAATTCTCCTGTTCTCCATTACAAATAAAATTTTCCGTATACCGTCAAACATACTTAGATTTAATACCTGTCTAAAATGTTTTTGTACTATATTCTTTTATGAATATTCACCAAAATTAACTGATAATCTTTCGTGATGGTTTCTTTCATCTTCCGGAGGCAATTGCATATAATCCCCGTAAAGATAAGGTAAATATTCCTCATAATCCGCTATTCCGGGATATATTCTGTCTTCAAACTTATATTCCCTCGTCTTTTTTATCCACTTTGCATTTAGGGTTTCTCTTTCCAGACCATAGGCTCCGTCACTTGTTACAACCCTTTGTGCATCTTCATTCCTTGCCATAGTTATTGTTTTGTATTTCATTTTCTTGAGGAAGCTGATGGTAAAAAAGTGCCCCAGGAATTTTGCGATTTTGTATTGTATGGTTTTACGTTTTTCGGGAGTTCCGTATCCACATTTCACCCATAACAGATTTCTGAAAAACCAGAAGCTTTTTTTCTGTATCTTTTCCTTTACCTTATTGTTTGAAACCTTATCCAGCGGAAAAATATCTATATATATACCTTGATTAGTTGAAACTTTAGACGAAAATTCCTCTATAACTTCAGTACCGTTTAATCTTATTTTTGAAAAGTTAAATGTATAGTACTTACAATTTTTGTCGGTCTGCAAAAAAAACCTTTCATTATCCAATTCTGTTTGACAACATTCCAAGAACCTTTCGTAATTATCCCTTGTCATTCCGAAATCCATGTCATCGTCCCAAGGAATAAATCCCTTATGACGAACAGCTCCGAGCAATGTTCCCGCAATCATAAAATACTCAATATTATATTTCTCACATATTCTTTTCAATTCGTCAGCAAGAATTAAATGCAGTCTATGCATTTTTTCCAGAATTTCGTCATTATTCATCCATAATTCACTCCATATAAAATCATATTTAATTATCTGTTGCTTTTCTTTTTATCTGTATATGTTTATTAACTTTATAAAGTCAAATTTTCTGAAGCTCACAATACTGAACTTATAATAAATACCCCATTATCTGAACAGCACCGGTGCTTAAATCATACATTCCCAAAGCTCCTTTACAGAATCAAATGTAAACGCAGGCTTTATATTTCCGTTTTGTATATCTTCTGCTGTTGCTTCCCCACTCAGAACACAAACGGTATCCACCCCTGCATTTATACCGGTCAATATATCAGTATATAAACGATCACCAATCACAACAGTTTCTTCCCGACTGTATCCCAGCTTTTGTCTTACTATATCCACCATAACCGATTCCGGTTTTCCGATATAAATTGGTTTTCTTTCCGTTGCAGACTCAATCATTCTGCATATGGAACCGCAGTCGGGAATATAGCCAAAAGATACCGGACACCTCAAATCAGGATTTGTGGCGATAAAAGGTATATTTTCCCTTGATAGTATCTCACACGTATTTCTCAGCTTAGCACCTGTTATTTCTGTGTCAAAGCCGACAACAACAACATTAATATCATCCTCAACCTGTTCTGTCACACTTATACCCGAATCGGATAATTCCTTTATCAATGATTTTGTGCCCTGGCAATAGACCCTTGCACCGTTATAATTATTTTTCAGATATAAAACCGTTGCCTGAGCGGATGTGAAGAAATTATCCTTATCTGCCTCAATGCCAAGTCTGTTTACTTTTTTAACATAATCTATAACTGACTTAGACGAATTGTTGGTTATGAAAATGTACTTGCCTCCGATATTACGTATATATCTGATAATCTGATGCGTACCGTCAAATACACTGTCATCCTCATAAATCGTTCCATCCATATCAAACAGAAAGAGTTTTTTATTCTTCAATTCTGCTGCAGCTTTTCCAAAGCGGTCAACAGAATAATTATTAATTGAATCCATAATCAGTTTCCCTATTATTCTGCAAACAGCTTCTCCGCAGCCGCAAGATCATCGTGGTTATCAATTTCCAACCAACGTCCATTCAACGGACAGGCTCTAAACTCAATTTTGTCGAAAATATCGTTCAAAGCAACCTCACTCCACATTTTCAGTTCCTTTTTCTGCTCTATATATTCGGCGCATTTTGCAAAAAAAGCGTTCCCTCCCTCAGCGGAGAATTTATATATATCAATGGATGAACCGAGTGCTTCCTCCGGCTTAATTGTTTTGGAAATCTTAACAAGCCGACCTTCGTGCTCCACTACCTTCATTGATTCCTCAATGTAATTCCCTATGTCGGTTACTACCGCATCCGGTGTACCTGTAAAATTAAGCAAGCCTGCAATCACGGATTCATCAAAAAACACATCAGCGTTCATCATAAGAAAATCCGAATTTTTTACTGCTTCACGTGCTATGTATGCAGAATACATATTATTGGTTGAGGCATAATCAACACTCTCAATAATGCGAATATCCTTGTAGTTTTCATTAACCGATTCTTTGAGAATATCTGCTTTATATCCTGAAACTATCGTTATGTCGGAAACTCCGTTACATATAAGATTATCAAGCTGTTTGAATAATATCGGCTTGCCGTTTACCGGCACTAATGATTTAGGTCTGTCGTTTGTGATTGGTGCGAGCCTTGTTCCAAGTCCCGCTGCTAATATCAGCGCTTTCATTTCTGCTGCCTCCTTAAAAATCATTTACAACAATTCAACCAATTCTTTATAGATACTTTTCAACCTCTCTGTACTAAGATCGGCATCATTAAGATATGTATACCTATTTGTACGCATTTGTCTTGCGTTTTGCATACAATAAACAAAAGTTTCTTCATCTATTTCCAATGTTCTGGGATTGACATCCACCTCAAATTTTTTTAGGTAGTCAACAACGTCATCGCAGTCATGACCGATCAATTTCAGCATAGACACTGTTCCCAATGCCACCTGTAATCCATGCAGATTCTTTTTTGTACTGTAATAATCAAGTGCATGACTGAATAAATGCTCTGAACCGCTGACAGGTCGGCTGCTTCCCGCAAAATCCATCGCTATACCTGATAAAATCAATGAATTTATCAAAACCTTTATAAAATCCGGACATATTTGCTGATACTGAGTTTTCAAAAGAGCATCAATTGAGCTTTTCGACATGAGATAAGCATAACCGTTAATCTCATCCTTTCCGCTCAACGCAGCATATTCCCAATCAAGCAACGCCATATAATTTGATATGGTATCACCTACACCGGCTTTTATTAATATCTCAGGACTTGACAAAATAATGTTGGTATCAACCAGCATCATCGATGCCATTGTACATCCCAGACTCTTAGGTTTATTGTCCTGACGTTTTAACACCGCTATCGGAGAAGCAATTCCGTCATTTGCCACAGTTGTAGGAATAGCCAGATATGGGGTTTTTGAAATATATGATGCGTATTTGCATACATCAAGAACCTTACCGCCTCCCATGCCTACAATGCAACTGACATCTGTGGCAATTATTCTTTCTGCAATTGACATTGCATATGAAATCGTATTATGTTTCACCAATTCCGTTTTTAGTATTCCAACCTTTTGAATTTGCTCACGTACCACAGAACCATAAATTCCATCTACAATCGGCTCCGCAACATACAGTATTTTTCCTTCTATATTATTCAGCTTCAGTGTTTCCTCAACCAATTCTACAGTGTTGCAGCCTATTTTCAAGTAATTCGATTTCATTAATGAAATACCTCTCTTTATTTTATGAATATTTATCCCAACCAATTTTTTGTAACTCAAAATCAGTAATATCATGGCCTCTGTGGATAAACGTCTTTACATAATGCAAAGGTTCCTTTAGGCAACGAAATTGTAGTAAAAAACACTGTGGCTGTGCCGTATAAATAACAGCACAACTACAGTGTTTTTCATTGAAGGATTCATATTATAATTATTTTCAGGTGGAAAGATATGATTTAATAC
>CANRDH010000030.1 GCA_947629295.1 uncultured Clostridia bacterium | reverse complement strand
TTTTTGGCGGATATATACGGTTTATTGAAAAAATATTACGGTTACGACAGATTTCGTCCGGGACAGGAAAATATAATCAAAAATATATTGTGTGGCAGAGATGTTTGCGCAATAATGCCGACCGGTGCAGGAAAATCTATTTGCTATCAGATACCCGCAATTGCGATGAATGGTATAACTCTTGTTATTTCACCTCTTATTTCTCTTATGCAGGATCAGGTTCGCATACTCAAGGCGGCAGGAATACCGGCGGCATATATAAACAGCTCGCTTACTCCGTCAATGATTGAGCTTGCTCTGAGCAGAGCGGCAAAGGGCGCATATAAGATAATCTATGTCGCACCCGAAAGGCTCGAAAGCGGCCGCTTTATTGAGTTTGCCAAAAATGCCGATATATCTCTTATTGCCGTTGACGAGGCTCATTGTATTTCCGTATGGGGACAGGAATTCCGACCGAGCTACCAAAGAATAGCGGATTTTTATTCAAGGCTCAGTCGCCGGCCTGTTATTGCCGCATTTACGGCAACGGCAAATTTGAGAGTTAAAGGGGATATTGAGGAAAAGCTCAGGCTAATATCTCCGTATAATATATGCTCAAGCTTTGACAGACCCAACCTTTATTTCGGAGCATATTCTCCTGTCGGAGAGTCCGAAAGAGGTATCGGCAGAGATACAAAAAATTCATTTCTGCTTGATTATATTTCCCGCCATAAAGATGAAAGCGGTATAATTTACTGCATGACACAAAAGCTTACAGAAACGGTCGCAAATGCGATAAGGGAAGCAGGCTTTTCCGCAGAGGCCTACCATGCGGGAATGAGTGCCGAAGTAAGGCGAAAAATACAGGAGGATTTTACCTTTGACAGGACTAAGATAATAGCGGCGACAAGTGCTTTCGGAATGGGAATCGATAAGCCGGATGTACGGTATGTTATACATTACAATATGCCGTCAAAGCTTGAAGAGTATTATCAGCAGGCGGGACGTGCAGGCCGTGACGGCGAAAAGGCGGAATGTATACTTCTTTATTCGTACAGTGATTACCGTTTTATAAGGGATTATTTCATACTCAGAAAGGATGATGAGGAGCCTGCCCGAGATACCCGATATGCTATGACAGAAAAGCAGAGGGAGGAGCATATTGCGGCGGAACTTGACGGGCTTAACGAAATGAAGTTCTATTCCGTTTGCGATGGGATATGTCTCAGGAAAAGGCTTTTAGGCTATTTCGGTGAAATTCTTGATAAACCGTGCGGCAATTGCAGTGTATGCCTTAAGGATATAGATATAAGACGCATGGGCAGGGTTGAGCCGAAGCCGGAGGATGTAAGATATGATGAGGTTTTATTTGTACGTCTTAAAGCAAGGGTAAAGATTATTGCCATGCAGAGCGGAATACCGGCTTATTCGATTGTAAACGATGCCGTTTTAAAAACGCTTGCGGCTGAAAAGCCGGGAACGGTTGCGGAATTATCAAAAACGGCTAAGCTCGGCACAGTGAAAATACGAAAATACGGGGATGCGCTTTTGGAAGTGATAAATACATACAAGGATGAAGGAGTGGGGGAGAATTGAGAGATGAGATAAGGCAAGAGCTTATTGAAATGAGTGAAAATAAATTTGGGGAATTCCACTCCTCTCTTGTTCCCGGAAAAAATAATATAATAGGAGTGCGAATACCAAAATTAAGAAAATATGCTAAAGAATTGGCAAGGGATTATGGTGAGTCCGCTCTTGAGGGTGAGGATATATATTATGAGGAAACCATGCTCAGGGGAATGATTATAGGATATCTTAAAATTGATAACGATAGGCGGCTAAGGCTTATAGAGGATTTTGTTCCGCAAATAGATAATTGGGCTGTATGTGATACCTTTTGCTCAACACTGAAATTTACAAATAAAAACCGTGAAATGATGTGGGATTTCATACAGCCGTATATTCACTCCGAAAAGGAGTTTTCCGCACGTTTCGGTGCAGTAATGCTTCTTGATTATTATATTAATGAGGAATATATAGATAGAACGCTTACTGAATTGTCAAAAATAAATACAGCGGAATATTATTCCTCAATGGCAGTGGCATGGGCTCTTGCGGAATGTTATATTAAATTTCCCGACATGACAGAACCGTATATAGTTGAAAAGCGCTTTGACAGGAATACTCATAACAGAGCTATACAGAAGATATGCGATTCGTACAGGGTTGATAAAGGGAAAAAAGAGGAGATTAAGAATCTGAAAATAAACCAGTGGTAATATTATTTGATTTATTACAAAATGTATAATATACGTTTTGTATATTAATATGCAAGTATACTTTTGGTATACACGGGAGGCACGGTTATGACAAGAGAAACCGCAAAAAGAATGATAAAGGGGCATCCCTTTTCCCGTAAGGAGCAGGCAAAAAGGGATATTGACGAAAGGGATTATGTTTCTGTTCAGTTGGTTCCCGTGTTTGAATTGGACGGAAATAATTATCAGTTTTCTGTAATGTACAAGATACGCATAGATGACGGCGAATATATTTACGGCAGGGCATTGGGACTCGATGAGTTTTGTAAAATGCAGGAGGCCGCCGCAAGGGGTGAGGTATTTGATATAATGTACCTGAGGACCTCAAGGATAATTATAGAAATAGAAGAGCATGATGACTGAAAGGTCTGATTTGAGCAAAGGGGGAGTGGTATATGGAGTATGTACTTAGAACCGATAAGCTTACAAAGGTATACTCAGGACAAAAGGTTGTCGATGAGGTTACTCTGAATGTGGAAAGGGGTGCCGTCTATGGCTTTGTCGGAAAAAACGGCGCAGGAAAAACAACCTTTATACGTATGATACTCGGTCTTGCAAATCCAACGTCGGGAAGCTTTGAGCTGTTGTCCGAAAAGGATATTTCTGCTGCAAGAAGGCGCACGGGAAGTCTTATAGAAAGCCCCGCCCTGTATGCCAATATGACGGCACTTGAAAATATACGTCTTTACTGTACCTTGCTCGGTGTGGATAAAAGCTGTGCAGAGGATATATTAAAAAAAGTGGGGCTTTCCGATACAGGAAAGAAAAAAGCAAGGGATTTTTCACTCGGTATGAAACAAAGGCTGGGGATAGGAATGGCGCTTGTCGGAGACCCTGAATTTTTGATTCTTGACGAGCCGATAAACGGACTTGACCCTACGGGAATAGTTGAAATAAGGGAATTATTGCTTGAGCTTAAGGACAAGCAAGGGAAAACCATTTTTATATCAAGCCATATATTGGGTGAGCTTGAAAAAATCGCAACCAATTACGGTATCATATCCAAAGGAAGGCTTGTTGAGGAGCTTACATCCGCTGAATTGGAGGAAAAGTGCGGTATACGTACTATTATAAAGACAAATGACTCCGTAAAATCAGCCGAAATAATAAAAAAACTTCCCGGTATCGGAAATATCGAAGCAAAAGCTGACGGAACAATCATTATAGCGGATAAAACAGAGAATATAGGAATGCTGACAAATGAGCTTTTTAAAAACGGTATAGTGGTTTCGGGTATTTCCTCTTTGGATAGCGATGCGGAAAGCTATTTTATCAAGAAAATGGAGGAGGGATAAATATGTCGGGACTGATAAGTGCTGAGTTCAAAAGACTCAGAAAAAGCCGCAGTCTGGTTGTTTGTATTATTCTGGCTGCTGCACTGGGAGTAGGCTTTGCGCTTTTATATAAATTTTTTTGGGACGAGAACAAAAATATTTCTATGACCTATGCCATGATGCAAACCTACGGAATGGATACTGAGGTTCTTGACGAAGCGTTAAAGATGATTCCGAAAAAAAATCTGTGGTCATATATAAACGTATTTCTGAGCGATTCAATGATATGGATGCTGTCCTCGGTCTGTGCCTGCATTTTTATCGCGTCGGAATATGATATCGGAACCTTGAAAAATTCTGTTTCAAGAGGCTGCGAAAAATGGAAAATCTATTTTTCCAAATATATTTGCGGGATAGCTATTATATTGATTATAGCTGCTGTGTATACAGCGGCGGGTGCAATTACCTCCGTATTCTATGCAAAGGAAAAAGCGGAGATTTCAGCGGGAAATATCGTGCTGTGTATTATGATATATTTATTGCTCTTTGCAGCACTTGCGGCGTTTTATCTTATGCTTGCGGTTATTTTCAAAAGGTCCGGGTTTACTGTTGCTGTCGCAATAGTGGCGCCGATGCTTTTTTCCGCTCTGATGAATACTGTTTCCATGGTTAATAAGGATTTGGGTAATATTTCGAGATATATGCTTGTGGAATCCTTCACCTATGTGCAAAGCTCGGTTCTGGAGGGGAAGGCGTATATTCCTGTTCTGACAGCTGCGTGCTATATCGCTGTTTCGTTTATAATAGGATATACCGTATTCAGAAAGAGTGAGGTAAAATAATTCTGTCATTGACGGTAAAACTGTTTTGAGTTATAATATTTAAAAAATGCTATGCTCCGTACATAGTGATTGGGTACGAAAGGTGTTGAAACGATATGAGTATGGGGAAAATTCTTGTTGTTGATGATGATGTTAATATTTGCGAGCTATTAAGACTTTATATTGAAAAGGAAGGATATGAGGTCGTCATCGCAAATGACGGAGGGCAGGCTGTTACGAAATTCAAAACCGAAAAGCCTGACCTTGTGATGCTTGATATAATGCTTCCTGTTCTTGACGGATGGCAGGTATGCAGAGAAATACGAAAGACATCGCAGTGTCCTATAATTATGCTTACGGCAAAAGGTGAGGTATTCGATAAGGTATTGGGACTTGAGCTTGGAGCTGACGATTATGTTGTAAAGCCCTTTGAGACAAAGGAGATAGTGGCACGTATAAAGGCTGTGCTCAGAAGAGTAAACGACCAGCTTCCGACCGTTGAGGAACAGACCTCGGAAAAAGAGGTCTGCTATGATAAGCTTGTAATTAATCTTACCAATTATGAGCTCAGGGTCAATAATGTACAGATTGATACCCCGCCGAAGGAAATGGAGCTTATATACCATCTTGCAAGTAATCCGAACAGAGTATTCACAAGAGATCAGCTTCTCGACGAGGTATGGGGCTTTGACTATTACGGAGATTCAAGAACCGTTGATGTGCATGTAAAACGACTCAGGGAAAAGCTTGAGGGTGTTTCGGATAAATGGGCTCTCAAGACCGTATGGGGAGTAGGTTATAAATTTGAGGTTAAGGAATAATTTCTTAGGGTTAAAATTTATTAAAACATACAATAAGCAGTCGCTTTTTATAAAATATATGAGTATGAGTCTTGTCATAGTTTTTTTCAGCTTTTTGGTATTGGGTACGATACTTACGATTGTTATTACAAACTATTGGACAAATCAGAAAATAACCACGCTTGAAAGCAGAGCGGACAGTATTGCAAATTATCTTGTTGAAAAGATCCTGAGCAATACTCCTATGGGAAGCACTGCTACGTATTATATAGACAGTCGGGATATGGACGTTATACGGAGTACATTGGAATTGTTTGCAAGGGATACGGACACGGATATTTTTGTGACAAAAGCAGATGGAGAGGTTTTTATTGTCCAATCCAATGAGAGAATATTCTATAGCGGAAATATGTATATGACTGATGTTGCAAGGGAAACACTGTTGAACGGAACATACTACAAGACCGGAACTCTCGACGGAATATATAAATCCGACAGATTTATAGTTGCTCGTCCTCTGAGCTACACACAGGGCAGGGTAGAGGGAAACATAGGCGTTATTATAGTTACTGCCTCGGGAAAGGATATAACCGGATTTACGGATATGATACTGAGAATATTTATCCTTTCCGCCGTTGCGTCGCTTGCACTGTCCGTTTTTGCAATAAGTATTTTCTCCTATAATATGGTAAAGCCGCTGAAACAGATGGCAAGAGCTGCAAAGCAATTCGGAAAGGGAGATTTTTCGGTAAGAGTAAAGGGAACGACAAATGACGAAATGGGTGAGCTTGCGGCTGCCTTTAATAATATGGCGGATTCTCTGGCGTCATCCGAAACCACAAGAAAAAGCTTTATTGCAAATGTTTCGCATGAGCTGAAAACACCGATGACTACGATTGCGGGATTTATTGACGGCATTCTGGACGGAACGATTGAGCCTGTGAAGCATAACTATTATCTGCATATAGTGTCCGATGAAATTAAACGTCTGTCAAGACTTGTACATTCAATGCTGAATCTGTCAAGAATAGATAACGGCGAGCTTAAGATAAATTACAACCGTTTTGATTTGCTTACTATCCTTGTCACGATCGTTATTACGTATGAGCAGGAGCTTGACAAAAGACATATTGAGGTCAGAGGACTTGACAGAATTAGCCCGAAATTCGTATACGGAGATAAGGACCTTATCCATCAGGTTATATATAATCTTATTGAAAATGCTGTGAAATTTACGGACGAGGGCGGATATATCGAATTTGATATAACGGAAAACTCAGAAAAGACTGTTTTCAAGATAAAAAACAGCGGTCAGGGTATAAAAAAAGAAGAGCTTTCTTTGGTGTTTGACAGATTCTATAAAACCGATAAGTCCCGCAGCAAGGATAAAAAGGGCTTGGGACTCGGTCTTTACCTTGTGCGGAGTATAATACATCTGCATGGAGGAGAAATCAAGGCTGAGAGTGTATACGGCGAATATACAGTCTTTGAGTTTACTATACCCAAAAAACAGGACAAGTAGAGCGTATAATGAGTTCCCGGGGTTATAAACGCAGATAGATGTCTTCCGCCTCAGAGGCGGGGGGACATTTTGGCCCGGTGGGGAGATATTCTGCTGAACCTGATGTTAAAAGCAGAAACTTTTGATAAGAAATACAGTTGGAGTGATATAAATGTCAAATCAATTCGGCAATGGTTTTTACTATCCCGGCAATGTGCCGGGTATGGCTCAGGCGACGGAGGCAGGGGATTTTGCCGGTACGCTGTCCGGAGGTCCGCCGCCTCCGCCCGTTATTCCTAAAAGCAGAAAAGGAAAAACCGCGAGGGTTTGCTTTCTCGGCGCCGTTATTATAACGGCAGCGGCAATACTTATATTCAATCTGACAGGAGGAACTGCGAGCAATACGGTATATCAGGTCCCGCTGGGAGCCAGACCGGAAGGAGTATATACCCCGAAGGATGACATAACGGAGGACGCACCCGCTATATTTCCGGACGAAAACGGTCCGCAGATATCGGTCTCTGATTCAGGGGAGAATAAATCCGATGAAACTTTGATTGCATCCGAGGTGTATGATAAGGTATCGCCGTCTGTTGTGTGTATAACATCATATGAGCCGGGAATGGATTACGTTCTTGATGCCATAAGCGAGGGCTCCGGTATTATATTGACACAGGACGGATATATCGCTACAAACAGCCATGTTGTGGAAGACTCCACTGAAACGGGAGTTATGGTTACGCTTTCGGATGGAAGCGCCTATCTTGGCACTATCGTAGGAATTGATGTAAAAACTGACTTGGCTGTTATAAAGATTGATGCAGAGGGGCTTACCCCGGCTGAATTTGCCGATTCCGACAAGGTTTCAATAGGTCAGCAGGTGTTTGCGATAGGAAATCCCGGAGGTATTGATTTCTTTAATTCTCTTACAAAGGGTACATTGTCCGCTTTGAACAGAATGCTTAGCAGCGGATATGTTAAATATATACAGACGGATGCGGCGATCAACCCCGGTAATTCAGGCGGCGCATTGGTTGACGAGCACGGTAGGGTTATTGGAATGAATACCGCTAAAATAGTAGCAACGGGTTATGAAAGTATGGGTTTTGCCATTCCGAGCAATACCGTTATGGAGATAATCAATAAGCTTATAAAATACGGATATGTAAACGACAGGGGTACTCTGTCCGTTGAGGGAAAAAGCTGTACGCTTTATATGTCAAAGGCAAACAATATCCCTCAGGGTATGATTATAACCAATATACTCGATGGCAGTCCTCTTAAGGACACACAGGCGCAGAAAAATGACATAATTACGGCAATAAATGATGTTACTGTTGAATCATCTGTAGAGCTTATCGACGAATTGAAAAAATATAAGCCCGGAGATACTGTAAAGCTGACTCTTTACAGACCGGGAAATGATAGTAATTCCAAATCCTACAGCTTTGATGTCAATGTAAAGCTTACAGAAGATACGAAGGCGAAATAAATGAAATTTCAGGATACTGTAAATTTCGTTGATGTTTAGTGAATCTGCACAAAAAATTACTAATTTTTAAAAAACCATTGAAAAATATTGATAAATATGCTAATATGGGTACAGTAATTATTTCTTCATATTTCCAACTCTTTGTTGTTTTTTCATTATCCCTTCTTCCTTTTTATGCACAAAGCACAGTCGGTTTCGGCTGTGCTTTGTGCCTGTTTGATTTTAACCGTGTATAACTCTTCAAACAGTATGAAAAATCCCTGCGGCATGGCTTTGAAAATACACCGCAGGGATCTGAGTTATTTGATACCTGATTTAATAATTATTTTTCTGATAACCTCAGCCCGGTTGAACGGAGTGATAAAATAAATACCGTCTGCATAGGGACGAACCCTCTCTATAAGCTCGACTGAGATATCTATTCCTACTTCCTCCGCCTGCTCACGGCTCATTTCCGGCGAAAATCTGCCGACAAGCTCGTCGGGGATTACCATACCCGGAACCTCGTTTTTCATATAATTTGCATTTCTGAAGCTGACGATAGGCATTATCCCGGCAAGTACCCTGATATTCCTTTGTTTGGCTTCTTTCAGACAGCATATTGCTTTTTCCGTAAAAACAGGCTGTGTAAGAACAAATTTTGCACCGCAGGAAATTTTCCTGTCAAGACGCTTAAGAGCAAATTCCGGTTTGGGTGCGGCAGGGTCGAAAGCACCTCCGATTGCAATTGGAAAATCCGTAAAAGCGTCGTTGTTCATTTGAGATATGAGTGACATCAGCTTTGTGGAATCAAGATTAAAGACAGGCTTTATAATTCCTCTGTCGGTTTCGGGGATATGATCGCCCGTTACCGCAAGCACGGCACGTATACCCTCGCTGTGTGCACCGTAAAGTATAGAGCGCAGGGCATTTATATTTCTGTCACGGCAGCATATATGCGGAAGTACTTCTATACCGATATCGCGCTTTATCCTTGCCGAACAGATTACGGGGTCTGCCTTTGCGTGTCCCAATGGAGAATCCGATACCGTAATAATATCGACTCCGCTGTCCTTAAGTATTTGTGCCGAGCTTAGCAGCTTTGTGAAATCACAGCCGTTCGGGGGGTCAAGCTCTGCGGCTATGATAAAGTCATTCCGTATAAGCTTAGAGGTAAATTCCGGGTTTTTCTTTTTTGTATCGGGATGATACTGTATCTCCTTTGCACTGATACCCTTGCTGCCCTTTATATACTCCGAAAGCAGACGTATATATTCCGGTGTTGTACCGCAGCAGCCGCCTATTGCGGAAATACCGTGCGCGATAAACCTTGCTGTTTGTTCGGCAAAATAAGACGGTGCATTATTGAATACCGTACGTCCGTTTACAATGGACGGGTAACCCGCATTCGGCATCACCATTATGTATAAATCCGAATGGCGGCGAATATAGGAGAAAAAGCGTACTGCATTATCATACATCTGTGCCGCACCGCTGCCGCAGTTCAGCCCCACAGCGGTAAGCTTGTCTTTGCTGCGTATTATTTCCTTGAGGAGTCTGTCCATCGGTATGCCCGAACGTGTATTTCCGTCCGGAAGCAGGGTAAAGGAGATTACGATTTCTCCGTCCGGAAGTCTCTCTTTTATATAGTTTATTGCCGGAAGTACTGCGTCAAGCTCGCTTAGAGTTTCAAATATGAATGTTTTTGCGCCCTCCGATATGAAGCAGTCAATCATAAATTTATATTCCTGCAATATATCAAATTCCACATTCGGGTTTTCATATATCGCGCTTACATCTGCACATACCACAGCTTTATCATTTGCGGCGCCGGCGGCAAGTCTGTAACCTGCCCGTATTATTTTTTCAACAGTATCGTGATCTGCTCTTAGAGCGGCACTGTTTGCCGAAAAAGTATTTGTCCGTATAACAGCCGCTCCGGCATTAATGTATTCCCTATGGATACGACTTATTATCTGTGAATCAATAATGTTGTACTTTTCACAAAGCTCAGAGCCCTTTCCGGTAAGCTCTGTAAAATAAGTTCCCATAGCGCCGTCTGTCGCGACAATTTTATTATTTCTAAATAATTCATTAAGTGTCATAGGTAATTCTCCGGTAAAAAATTGGGATAAGCCATAGGCTTATCCCCCAAAAATACAGAAAGCCATATTATCTGAAACGGAGGTATTTCATAAACAGATCATATGGAATACCGTATATATAGACATTATTTTTTTTGCAGCTCGTCAATACAGGACTTACAGACTATCTGCCCCTTAAAGTTTGTTATATCCACGTCGGATTTACAGAAGACGCAGGCAGGACGGTATTTTTTCATTATTACACTGTCATTGTCCACAAAAAATTCAACAAAATCAACGCCGCGTTTAATATCAAGAGCTTTTCTGACATCTGCCGGTATAACCAATCTTCCGAGTTTGTCAATTTGTCTTACACATCCGACTGCTCTCATAATATATCCCCCATTATATGCACCAAGCATAAAGAATTTTTTCCTTTTCATATTACTATATGTTGCCGAACTTTGTCAATAGAAAAAATCGAAATTGTAGTTAAATTTTTGTATTTTTTAGAATAATTATACTTTTTTACTAAAAAGAAATAAATTTGTCGTAACGTGCAAATGGCTATTTTAGCGAGTTTTTTGATTTTTTGTCGAATTCTGTAGAATTAAGTAATTGTATTATAATGCCCTTATTAAATCACATATTTTTTACTGCCGTAGGTTTAAGAATGCGGCTTTATAAATATATTTTATCGGGGGGATTTTATGCTTGGATATATATGGCTTTTTATGATAGTTACAAGTGTTATATGCTCGATGATAAACGGTAGGATGGATGCCCTTACCGAAGCTGTTACGGGGGGTGCGGATAAGGCTGTACAGCTGCTAATATCTATGGCGGGAGTAATGTGCCTGTGGACGGGTGTTATGCGTATTGCGGAAAAGAGCGGAATTACAAAGGGAATAGCTTTTATATTAAGTCCCGTGCTGAAAAGGCTTATGCCCGATTATTCTCCGAAAAGTGAAGCGATGCAGGCTGTGAGCGCAAATATTACCGCAAATATACTCGGTCTGGGGAATGCCGCAACCCCGCTGGGAATAAGGGCAATGAAAGATATGCAGAGCGGTAATAGATTGGGAGACCGACCTAATGCCTCCATGATTATGTTTGTGGTTATAAATACCGCGTCAATTCAGCTTATCCCCGCAACAGCGGCTGCGCTGAGGCAGGCGGCGGGGAGCAGTGAGCCCTATTCAATACTGCCCTATGTGTGGATAACCTCTGTTGGCGCGCTTCTGATAGGTATTTTTGCGGCAAAGCTTTTCGGAGGACTGCGGAGGAGAGCTGATGGATAAAATAGGTATGTATGCAGTTCCGATTATCATAGTTTTTGTCGTGGTATTCGGTGCGGTAAAAAAGGTGGATTTGTTTGAAAGCTTCAGGGAGGGAGCAAAGGACGGTATCGGTTCGCTGATATCCGTTGCTCCGTCGCTTATCGGGCTTGTAATAGCGGTTAATATGCTGAGTGCATCGGGATTCTTTGAAATTATGTGCAGCTTGCTTTCACCTGCTTGCAATGCAGTGGGAATACCGCCGGAGATACTCCCGCTGGGGCTTATACGTCCTGTTTCGGGGAGCGGTTCGTTCGCCGTGCTGTCGTCAATCCTCGAAACCTATGGTGCTGACAGCGTGATAGGTCGTATTGCTTCAGTAATGGCGGGGTCTACGGAAACTACATTTTATGCCATTGCGGTATACTACGGTGCGGCAGGGATAAAAAAATCGGGTTATACCGTGCCTGCGGCATTGATTGCAGATTTCAGCAGTATGCTGATATCTGTTCTGACGGTAAAGTATTTATAATTATGTCGCTCAGCGACATTGCTCGGAGCTGATTATAACAGCCTGCTGCTTTTTCCGGCGGCAGGCCGTTTTTGTGGCAAATGGGTACTCTGCCGGTTATGCTTACCCTATCAGTTGTATAAGAACATATTTTTTTGGCAATATTTTAAGTTGGATATAACACGATACCGTATAAATTTTACATATGTAAAAATAATTCTCTCTTATCTGCAAATTACCTTATATCAGATGATCTGTCAGAAATTCCCGGATAGAATAATTTGTCGGCATATGAATGATAATAAGTGTATTTTGAGCTGTATTTTTTGTTAATTTTGAACTCGACAAAAAAACTGAAAAATTTTGATTTTTTTATTATTTTATACTTAGCAAATTGTCTATAATAATAATATAAAATAATCCGGTTTTATAAAAACTGTTGAATTTATTATAGATTGGTTGACTAATATGGGTTGTGATAGTATAATTATAATCGTAGTTGTGTAGGAGTTACTACAGTAGTGGCTTATGCAATTTTATTTTTCTTATATTTAGTTTGTACCTTAGAGGAACCTTT
>CANRDH010000029.1 GCA_947629295.1 uncultured Clostridia bacterium | reverse complement strand
TTTTTTAATAAAATAGGCTTAAATCTGAGTAAAGCCCATATCATGAAGCTTTTTATGTAATATTCAATCGCAGACACTCAGTATAAAACAAGGGTATTTTCCTTAAGATAGCAATTACATTCATAGCCTTCGCTTTTGTCAAGCTTAGAGTCATATATACTGCATATATTCTTATCCGTATCTGTTTTCTTGTCATGAACGGTTCTGCGGGTCACGATATACCTGTTTTCTATGCAGGTCATGAAGCTTCCGAGCTCGTTATTGTATGAAAGCTCTGCTTCACTGTTTATTATACCCTTTACGGAGGTTTTCTTTTCATCGGGCGTCACTGAGAAAACGGAAAAGGGCCTTTCCTCAATTATGTATACTGTATTGTTATCCGTAATATCAAGCTCTGCTTCAATTTCTATGGAGTTTGTAAAGACATCGTAGCTGCATATTTTTTCAATTCCTGTACGAAATTCCTTTGCTCTGAAAAACATCTTGTCTCCGTCAATTCCCATATACCTGGCAAGTGCCTTTATATCAGCGCTTGCAATGCACTTTTTAGTGATGTTTTCAGCGCCTGCTTCAAGCTGATTTTCAAAGTCGCTAAGCTTGCAAAGCCAAATATTATCCCTTATATCTGCATTTATCCATCTTTGCTCCTCATAATACCCTCTTTTGATATCTTCGTCGGCAAACGGCTCAAGAAGAATAAGGTATTTTTCGTCGTGCACACACATCTGCTTGATGTTATCTATGCCCAGCTTTGCGATAAGGGGATTTTTTATAAAATGCTTTATATTCGTTTTCAGATTATACATATAGCAAAGACATTCGCAGCCTGTGACCTCGCTGTATCTCTTGAACATTTCGGAATTTGCTTCATCAGGAGCCATGTATATGAGTATATGCTCGCTGTCAAGAGCAGCACAGCTTCTGAATGAGCCTGTGCATACAACCTTTCTTCTGTTAAGCTCCATTCCGTTGTTTTTATCAATTTCAATCAGCCACATACTGTTGCTGCCGTTTTCAAGTATCAGCACCAGTGTGTTTTCAAATGCAAAAAGGTGCTCGACAAATGTCGGGTCCTCAAGCGTATAGTTTGTTACAAGTCTTTCTTTTCTTGTGGAACGGTTATATTCAAGAATAAACAGGTTGCTGTGCCCTTCCTCATTTTTTTCCTCAGCGTAATATATGTACGAGGAGTTTACTTCAAAAAGCTCGATGTTTCTTTTGGAAAAAATATTTCTGATATCGACTACTGTCATTTTATTCAGCCTTCCTTTTCATTATTTTATGCTGTTATATCTCAATTTGCATTTATTTACGCCATCATATTCAATTTATACCATACAATATGCGCGGAATTTGGTGTAATGAGTAACAATATGATGTAATTTTTATCGAAACAATATTACTTCGATACTTTATACCATCTTAAAGTATATGTTATTGTTTGGTTTTTGTCAATGTCGGCAGAATATTTTTTTAAAAAATCTTGCAAACCCGTTGTATATTTGTCCGTTTTGGTTTATAATTAATATGTGTTTTTGTACTCATAAGTACGGGGGGATTTGGTTATGGATTATTATCTTATGACTTTGAACGCCATAAAAAAGCTTTTCGTTGATATAGGTATGACGAAGTATTCCGATGTTGTCGGAGAGTGTATTGAAAAATGGAAAAAAGACGGCGACTGTGACGCATTCAGAAAGACATTTGACGCAAATGGAGTTTTTGCAAATTTCAGGATTGACACACAGCTTATTCCGAATGTTGAAAAATGCTTCTGGACAGCAAATACATTTTCTGCACTTATAGCAATGTCGGCGCAGCTTGCTTTTTTTTACCAAAAAAACATAGAGCCCGAAATCGATTTTATGAGAAAACACTTTGGTATTGCCGGAGAGGTAATGACTGTTTCAAAATGCTCTGACTGCGGAAGGCTTGAGGCAACTTTGACGGATATAGATAAATATATTTCCAAGCCTGTTATCGCAAAAAGGATAGTTGACGGAATGGAAAACGGAAATCTTGACGAGCAGGTCGAGGCTCTGATCAATGCCGGGGCAGATGAAATAAAGAGAGAAAGAAGAAAGGTAATAACCCGTCTTGAAAACAGCAGTATACCGTATGTTGAAAGCTATGGAAGGGTAAAAAGCTGTCTTAAATGCGGGAAGAAAAATATCACGGAAGGAAAATTGCTCAAAAGCATGAATGAAAATATTTTTATACCGCTGAAAAAATAAAGTGAGCAGTGCTTTTGGAGCGGTGTAAGGTGTATTTCTGAAAAAGCATTGTAAAATATGTATGATTTATGTTATAATGTACGACAGTGTCGTATTTAATAATGAATTTATGAGGTGAGTACCAATGGGAATAAAGGCATGGTTTAACGGAAGTAACAGCCGAAGGGAGCTTAAAAAGATAAATCCTTTGGTTGATAAGGTCTTTGATTTGGAAAAGAAATATCAGGATTTTACGGATGATCAGCTAAGAGGCGAAACAAAAAGATTTCAGGAAATGTTCAGAGATGGGGATTTGACTGATAAGAAAAGGGATGAAATACTCGATACGATTCTGCCGGAGGCTTTTGCGGTCTGCCGTGAGGCGTCGTGGCGTGTTCTCGGAATGAAGCATTTTCGTGTACAGGTAATAGGCGGTATAATTCTCCACAGGGGAAGAATAAGCGAAATGAAAACCGGTGAGGGTAAAACACTTGTGGCAACGCTGCCTGCCTATCTTAATGCTCTTGCAGGTCAGGGCGTACACGTTGTTACGGTAAATGAATATCTTGCTAAGCGTGATGCAGAGTGGATGGGAAAGCTTTACCGTTTTCTCGGTCTTACTGTCGGAGTGCTGCAGCATGATACGTCGAATGAGGACAGAAAAGAAGCATATAATGCGGATATTACATATGCCACGAATAACGAACTGGGATTCGATTATCTGCGTGACAACATGGTTGTATACAAAGAAAATAAGGTTCAGAGGGGACATAACTTTGCCATTGTCGATGAGGTTGACTCAATTCTCATAGATGAGGCAAGGACTCCGCTTATTATTTCCGGACAGGGAGATAAATCTACCGAGCTTTATAACAAAGCTAATGATCTTGCGAAGACTCTTAAGAAAAAGGTTGTAGCGGAAACGGATTCAAAGGAAGATAACGACGAACAATATGTACAGGAGGGTATAGACTATATCGTCGATGAAAAGGCAAAAACGGCTACACTTACTCCCGCAGGCGTAAAGAAGGCAGAAAAATTCTTTGATATAGAAAACTTCACCGATCCCGAAAATCTTACCATACAGCACCATGTGAACCAGGCGATTAAGGCGCACGGTGTAATGCACAGGGATATTGACTATGTTGTCAACGATAAGGGTGAGGTTATAATTGTTGACGAGTTTACGGGTCGTCTGATGTACGGAAGACGTTATAACGAAGGTCTGCACCAGGCTATCGAGGCTAAGGAGGGCGTTAAGGTAGAAAGAGAAAGCAAGACTCTTGCGACGATCACCTTTCAGAATTTCTTCCGTCTTTATAAAAAGCTTTCCGGTATGACAGGTACTGCAATGACGGAGGAAACGGAGTTTTCCGAGATATACAGACTTGACGTCATAGAAATACCCACAAACAAACCGATACAGAGAGTGGATCTTCCCGATGTTATATTCAGAACCGAAAAGGGAAAATATGAATGTCTTATAAGTGATATAGAGGAAGCACATAAAAACGGACAGCCTGTGCTTGTCGGTACAATATCCATTGACAAATCCGAGGAACTCAGTAAGCTGCTCAAGAGAAGAGGAATAAAGCATAATGTCCTTAATGCAAAATTCCATGAAAAGGAAGCTGAAATAGTTGCCCAGGCGGGTAAGCTTGGTGCGGTAACGATTGCTACGAATATGGCAGGACGTGGTACCGATATAAAGCTTGGCGGTAACGAGGAGTTTCTTGCAAAGGATGAAATGCGCAGGCAGAATTTCAGTGAAGAAATGATAAATGAGGCAACAGGTTATGCCGAAACCGACGATCAGGAAATCCTTAAGGCACGTGAGGTTTACAGAGAGCTTCTTGATAAGTATAAGAAGGAGATAGAAGCGGAAGCAGAAAAAGTACGTGAGGCGGGCGGATTGTTCATAATGGGTACGACCAGACATGAATCAAGACGTATCGATAACCAGCTCAGAGGACGTTCGGGACGTCAGGGCGATCCCGGAGCAAGCCGTTTCTATCTTTCGGCGGAGGATGATATACTTAGGCTTTTTGCCGGCGACAGAATAAAGAATATAATGGACAGGCTGCCGGGCGAAGAGGATGAGCCTCTTGAAAGTAAGCTTCTTACAAGCGTTATTGAAAGCGCTCAGTCAAAGGTTGAGGGAAGGAACTTCAATATAAGAAAGAGCGTGCTTGAATATGACGATGTTATGAACCGTCAGCGTGAGATTATTTATTCACAGAGAGATCAGGTTCTTGACGGAGAAAACCTCAGAGAAACCATTATAAAAATGGTTACCGAAACTATGGAATCAATGGTCAATTTGTATCTTCCGCATGAGGATAAGGATAACTGGAATCTTGAGGGACTCAGGGACGCACTTAAAGGTTGGGTTCTTGAGCCTGACGATGAGGAAACCTTTGTATATGACACAGACGAGCTTGAAAAGCTTGAGAAGGAGTATCTTATAAGCGAGCTTTCAGGTATGGCTGTCAAGATTTACGAGAAAAACGAGGAGCTTATTCCCGAGGAAACAATGCGTGAGCTTGAAAGAGTATATCTGCTTAAGAACGTAGATAATTACTGGATGGATCATATTGACGCAATGGATGAGCTCAAAAGAGGAATACGTCTGCGTTCATACGGTCAGCATGACCCTGTTGTGGAATACAGGATCGAAGGCTTTGAAATGTTTGACGATATGATCAGATGTATCCGTGAAGATACCGTAAAGATGATGCTTGTAATCCCCAAGAGGGTTGCTCAGAGAATTGAGGAGCAGGAAAGAATGCGCAGCATGGCTCTGAAACGCGGAGCAACCGGCAGAGCGCAGGCAGCGGTTCTTGCCGCTCTCAACAAGGCAAAGGAAGTTTCCGCTTCTCAAAATGACGGCGTCGGAGACAGCACAGTTCCCGAGATAGTTTTGGAATCTGCGGAAGTAAGCAGGACAAATAATGATGTTTCCGAGGAAGATATCAAAAAAGCGGCAGGAAAGTTTATGGAAAGAGAACAGGTGGCAAAACCGACATCCACAAATATGGATTCAACCTCCGGCTCGATAAACAAAACCGTCCGCGGCGTGAAGAAAATAGGAAGAAACGACCCCTGTCCCTGTGGCAGCGGCAAAAAATACAAGAAATGCTGCGGCAGAGATAAATAACCCGCAAGCTTTGCTTAAAGGTCATTTGGGGAGAGTGAGGACATGAAAACTGCTGTTTTGACAATAGCCGCTGCGGTATTGCTGATGTTTTCGGCTTGTACGGCTTCCGAAGACAGTGCGGACGCACAGGAATCCCAAACGGAAAGCAAGGCATCGCAGACAAGCAGTGAAGATTCTAAAGAAGAAATAAAAACATCTTCATCGTCGGTAAACTCTCCGCTTGCCTTGGAGGCATGGGGAGCGGCGGCAAAATTTTCAACCTCGGAGCAGGAGTACTATAATGTTCCCGTAAGACTTACAGGTATTGTCCGCGGCGACAGTGCCAAGGATGAAGTCAGAGCCTTTGCTGATGAAAGCAATGAGTATACCTATAAAGAACCGAGTGAAAATGAAGAATGGGTCCTGGTCCAATATGAAATTAATCTTGATGGATTTCCTCTTGACGAGAGTGGGGCAGATTGCTCCATAGTGTCTTTCGTTACAGGTACGGACGGGGGATATGTTGAGAGCGGAGGAAAAAAATACAATCCGGTTACAGTTAATATTACTGACGGAGAGTATTACTTTGAGAATACTCACAGCGGAAAAATCGCATTTACCCTGCCCGAGGCTTGCACGGATTACTTTATTGTACTTGGAGAATATGAGGAAACTCAGGCATTCTTTTCCGTCGGAGATGAGACGGCATCCATAATTACCGACTCAAGCGCAGAGGATACCTGAATATATGAGTCTGACAGGTGCCAATACTAAAAAAGTAGGTCGGTATGCAAAAAACTGTTGTCAAACCTGACGTGATTGTAGTATAATATCCTTGAATAAAATAAATGTATGGAGGAATATATATGAACCTTTTAGATAAGATCAGCACAGGTATTACAAGTACGATTGATATAATCGTGGAGAAGAACAGACAGCTTGCACAGCTTAACAGGCTTGCGGCTATAATCAGAAATGAAAAGGCAGTTCTTGAGCACGCTTATGCGGCTTTGGGAAAGCAGTATTATAAAATACTCGAAAAAAATGCCGAAAAATCAGATACTGAGCAGATTTGTGAGGTTATTAAATTTTCCGAAGCAAGATTAAAGAAAGCTCAGGCAAGGTACGACTATATAAAAATATTCGGAATGCCCACAAACTCATCGGGTGACGTTGAAATGATACATTCTGTAGATTCTGATTACGGTAACAGTGAGGCAAGTGACGAAGAAGTATCCGAGGAGGAAACCGGAGATATAACAATAGCAGTTGCCGATGAAGCAGAAAATGCCGAGACTGCCGGAGATGTCACATCTGAGGATAATTCCGATGACGGCGAGCCGGCTCAAAACAAAAAGCAGTCACGCAAAAAGACATCAGCTCCGGTTGACGATGAAGCAGCAGACGACAATACAGAAATTTGAGGTAAAGCTTTAAGTGTTTGATGAATTATATATGTATAAAGGAATGCTGAGACAGTACGTTGAGGGTAAACTTCCCTTTATTTCAGCGAAACGCTTCTGGAGGTAAAACCAATGGGCGAAATATCGGGAAATACCAAGCAAAATAACGGGGAGTCGGTTGATAGTAAAGAAAGAAAAAAGAAATTGCCGGATGAAAGACGCTATGAGCTTATTTTACTTGGAATATTGACTCTCCTGACGCTTGTTATGGGCTTCACACCGCTGGGTTACATTCACAGCGGAATTATAATTATTACCTTTATGTCCATTCCGGTAACTGTTGCGGCAACCCTGCTCAGACCGAGGGACTCGTTATTTATCGGAGGTATATTCGGTATAACAAGCTTTATACAGGCTGCTGCCAGGACAGGAACACTTACAAGCGACTTGTTTCAGCTTGATCCCGTGATTACTTTTATTTTGTGCGTTGTTCCCAGACTTTTGGTTGGTCTGCTTGGCGGACTTATATTCAGATATATAAACGAAGTGGACAAAACCGATTTTATATCCTATGCTATGACGAGTCTTGCAGTTCCTGTAATGAATACTTTGTTTTTTACTACGACATTGTATGTTATGGTAAACATCATTGTATATATCGACCCGGACGGTGCAAGCAGAGGTCTGCCGCCTGACTTTGCGGCATCTTTTGCGGGAGTGGGGAGCAGTGTTTCCGACAATATTATCACCTTCTTTGTTGACGCAATGGGACAGCAGGCTATATTGGAGGCGGCAGTATGCTTTGTACTCGGAACCGTGATTACCAAGGGGATAGCGCTTATACTTAATAAAAGGAAAAAAATTTCCGATTAGTCCGAAGCGATTTTTGAAGAAAATGAAATTGGGTTTGGTATAAGGATGAAAACAAAGATACTCAAAATACTTGAAAGTACGAATGATTTTGTATCGGGAGAGGAACTCAGCAAAAGATTGGGTGTTTCCCGAACGGCAATATGGAAGAATATTAATTCGCTCAGAAATGACGGCTGTATGATATCTTCTGTGACAAACAGAGGATACCGTCTTGAAAAAATCCCCGACCTGTTGGACGGGGATATTATTTCCTGCGCTCTTGATACATCTGTTATAGGAAAAAAAATAGAAATACTTAAAACAGTAGATTCAACCAATGAAGAAATAAAGCGTAGGGCAGCGAAGGGTGAACCGAGCGGTCTTATCATTGCTGCCGAGGAGCAGACGAAAGGTAAGGGCAGACTCGGAAAATCATGGGACGGACATAAGGGCGGATTGTTTTTTACCGCTCTGATACGTCCGGAACTGTCGCCGAGTGATATTTCGTCAATAACCCTTGCGGCAGGATACGGGGTTTGTCTTGCCATAAGAGAATACACAGGGCTTGACGCAAGGATAAAATGGCCTAATGATGTAATAATAGGCAATAAGAAAGTTGTCGGAATACTTACAGAGATTGCCGCACAGTCGGATATGCTTGATTATGCCGCAATAGGTATAGGCATAAATGTTAATAACAGAAGCTTCTCGGGTGAGATAAAGGATAAAGCAACATCGCTGTATATTGAGCTTGGGGAAGAAATTAACAGAAACGACCTTTTCCGCTGTGTGATAGGTCATCTTGATAGGGTTATTTCATCATTTATAGTGAGTATGTCGATTGATGATATAACGTCCTTTACAGAGCTTTGTGCCACAATCGGAAGACGGGTATCAGTGCAGAGGGGCGGCAGGCTTATTGAGGGAAAAGCAACGGGCATAAGTCCTCTCGGTGAGCTTATTATTGCAGACGACAGCGGAAACGAATATACTATCAATTCAGGTGAGGTTACTGTACAGGGAATATATTAAGGTTTTATACAAAAAGACAGGGGCTGTCAGGCGAGTAAGCCGGCAGTCCTGATTTTTTATATATTTGTTATCAAATGCGGCGGAGCGCCATATTGACAATCAGAAATTTGTTTAGAAAACATATTGAAATTAATGGAAAATTGGTATATTATTAATATGTATGAAATAAAATCCGGGAGGAAAGTAAAATGAAAATTCTTGTAATTAATGCAGGAAGCTCTTCAATGAAATACCAGCTTATTGATATGGCAGACGAGAGCATACTTGCAAAGGGAAACTGCGAAAGAATAGGTATTGACGGTCATTTCAAGCATACTACAGGTGACGGCAGAAAGGCTGAATATGACGTCATAATGAATGACCATACCGAAGCTTTTGTTCAGATTAAGAATGCACTTATTGACGAAAAGGTCGGAGTGATCAAGGATCTCAGCGAGGTTTCGGCAGTAGGTCACAGAGTTGTGCAGGGCGGCTCGATTTTCAAGGAGTCAAAGATTGTTGACGAAAAGGTAATTGAGGATATTGAAAGCCTTATTCCTCTTGCACCGCTCCATAACCCCGCTCATGTTCAGGGTATAAGAGCCTGCATTGATGTATTCGGCAAGGATGTACCTGAGGTCGTTGTATTTGATACTGCATTCCATTCGACAATGCCGCAGACTGCTTATATGTATGCGGTACCTTATGAGTACTATGAAAAATATGCTGTTCGCCGCTATGGCTTCCACGGAACATCGCACAGATATGTTTCGGGCAGATGTGCAGAGCTTATGGGTAAGGATATAAAGGATCTCAAAATTATAACCTGCCACCTCGGAAACGGCTCGTCAATCACAGCCATTGACGGAGGAAAGGTAGTAGATACCAGTATGGGACTTACCCCCCTCGACGGTATAATGATGGGTACCCGCACAGGCTGTCTTGATCCGTCTGTTGTTACATTTATCATGGAAAAAGAAGGTCTCTCCCCCTCGGAGATGGATACTCTCCTCAATAAAAAATCGGGATTCCTCGGAATATCGGGAATTTCGAGCGATGACAGAGATGTATCTGCCGCTGCCGAAAACGGTAATGAAAGAGCAAAGCTTGCAATAGATATGCTTGAATATCAGATTCTCAAATATATAGGCTCCTATGCTGCTGTGCTGGGCGGAGTTGACGCTATAGTATTTACCGCAGGAATAGGCGAAAATCAAAGCTCGCACCGTTTGAATGTATGTGAGAAGCTCGGCTATATAGGCGTCGAGGTAGATGCAGATGCAAATGCTAAGGCAATCCGTGGATTTGAGGGCAAGATTTCAACCGAAAACAGTAAGGTTGATGTATTTGTAATTCCGACAAATGAGGAAATAGTGATTGCAAGAGATACGGCAGCTTTGGTTGAAAAGGCATAAAATTGTCAATAATAAAACAGTAATTCTGAAGGCAGGCGGTTGTGCTTGCCTTCTTTGATAAAACAGATTTTTAATACGGCAGAATTTTTCTGCCGACAAAACGAAAGACGACAAAAAATAAGGTCGTTTTATGTTATTATAGGAAAGACTTACGGAAACAGCACATATGATTAATATAAAACAAAAACAAACCGAAGAAAAGATATCCTCCGTTATCTGCGAATATAATCCCTTTCATAACGGACATGAATATATGCTGAAAAAAATGCGTGACAACGGAGCGGATTATATAATTGCCTGTATGAGCGGTAATTTTACACAAAGAGGAATTCCCGCAATATACGATAAATATTCCCGTACAAGGGCGGCTCTTTGCGGAGGTGCGGACCTCGTAATTGAATTGCCCGTGACTTTTTCATGTGCGGGTGCAGAGCGTTTTGCATACGGCGGAATTTTTTTGCTGAATTCATTTGGCTGTGTTGATGAAATAGTTTTCGGAAGTGAATGCGGTGATATTGATACGCTGAAAAAAGCCGCAAAGGCTGTTGAGGATAAAAACGTATCGGTTATTATGCGTGAATTTCTTAAATCAGGCATGACCTTTGCCTCGGCAAGGCAGTATGCGGTAAAAGAGATATACGGCAGGGAGATTTCCGCTATACTTTCCGAGCCTAACAACAACCTTGCCGTAGAGTATATAAAAGCACTGCTTAAAACAGGCTCGGTTATGGCTCCGTCAACCCTGAAGCGTAAGGGAGCCGCACATGACAGCGGAGAAACAAATATGAAATTTGCAAGTGCAAAACATATACGGGATATAATAGAAAATGGGGAATGTGCCGATTTGTTTATGCCCGAATATGCGGCAGATGTGTTTGCGTCGGCAAACAACCGTCCTCCTCACGGAGGCAGAATGTCTAAGCTTGAAAATGCTGTACTGTACAGTTTGAGAATGGCGGACAGAAAAAAGCTGGCCGAGCTTCCCGAGGTGGGAGAGGGGCTTGAAAACCGTATATATTCCGCAGTACGAAACGGAAATAGTCTTGAAGAAATAATAGACAGTATAAAAAGCAAACGCTATACCCGCTCAAGAATATGCAGGATAATTATGTATGCATTTCTGAATATTAAAAAATCGGATATGCCGTCTGAACCGCAATATATCAGAATACTCGGATTTAACGGGCGGGGAAGGGAAATACTCAAAATAATGAAAAAGACGGCTTTATTGCCGGTTGTGATGCGTTATTCGGATATGTGCAGACTTAACGGAAAAGCAAAGGATATGTTTGATGTTGAGAGCCGCTGTGATGATATTTACGCATTGAGCGGAGAAAATATTGATATATGCGGGAGAAATCTTACCGAAAAAATCATTGTTATGTCTTTATAAAATTTTACAGTATGCCGGAGCACAAGCAGGATAGTGTTTCAGCAGAGGTTATGGTCAGCTCAGACTTTGGGAGGAATGATTGATTTGTCACTCAGTGTAAAAGAAATAAACATGGAAAATTTCGGGCATTGTGCCTTACTGGCATATGAGGATACGGAAATAATTGTCACCCTCGATTACGGCCCGAGAATCGTCAGCGTAAAAAAAGGTGATGTGCCGAATTTTATTTATAACGAGAAAAATCCGGGGTTTGGAAGAAATTACGGTCATAAAATGCGGATAACCATAGAAAAAAGCACAAACTCGATTTACTGTGACGATTCTCCTGTCCGTTACAGCCCTATGTCAGACGGAGTGAGCTTTATCCAGACTATGACTTCCCCTGTTCAGCTTGAGCTTTCAATGGACATTGTATTCAATACGGATATTGGAAATTTTATGGTAGTCCACAGCGTATATAATAAGTCAAAGGAAGATGTGAAGCTTTCGATTTATACCGAAACACCGTTCGGCAGCGGCGGTTTCGTTTTTATACCGCAGAGCAATATCCGGGAAACCGACAGACCAAGCAGAGTTCTGTCGTTGTGGGATAATTGCCGTTGGGACGATAAACGTCTTTTTATAGGTGAGCAATATGTTACGGTCCACTGCAATATTCCTGAAATAGAGGAGGATGGAGAGTTCAGACTTATAGGCGGTGATATATGCAATACCCGTTTAAAGATAGGTGTAAATGATACCGCCGGATTTTGCGGATATATTGAGGGTGATTATGCGATTATAAAAAGGTATGTCCATAATCGGAATGCTCTTTATCCTTTTACGGGATGTTCTGCCTTTGCGGCGGCAAATGAGAATTATCTCAGTATACAATGCACGAGTCCGTTTTATCTGATAGGTCCGGGAGAATCCGCACGTCATATAGAGAGCTGGATTTTTGCTCACTGTGAAAATATGCTCCATCCGAATAACGAAGCCGGAATTGACGGATTTATAAACAGTATTTGAAATGTTCGGTAAAAGTAAAAAATCCCGATAAGCTTTATCGCTTATCGGGTATAATTTTACAGTGGGAAAAATGGTATGTATGGTGATACAACAACAGCAACAATGCCGCATAGTATCCCGAGGAAAACCCCGGCTATTACGTCTGTCGGGTAATGTACAAGCACATACATTCGTGAAAAACCGATAAGGCAGGCATAAAACAGCACCGGGACAAATAATATGGGCATCATCAAAAATACTACCGTGGCTACAGCAAATGAAGCTGTGGTATGTCCTGAGGGAAATGAATAATGAGCCGGATGCTTTATCAGAAGGTCCTTTTCAAAATCCCTGCTGCAAGGTCGGAGTCTGCCTACAATATGTTTGATTGTTATTTCTCCGGAAAGACCGCTTATAAGCATGGAAAGTATTATTGTGTATCCAACCAGGCGGTAACGGTATATAAGAAGTAAAGGAATAGACAATGCAAACCATATATAACCGTTGTTGCCGCTTGTTGTAATTATAACCATAAGCCTGTCGAGCTTTTTGGTATGTTTAGCCGAAATCTTGGTGAGTACTCGGTTATCCCACGCTTTTATACGTTCAAGCATAGTCTGCTCCTTTCTTTGAATTATTATTTAGTCGGAATTTTTACTGCCGGCCTTGTATCCGAATCGATCGTCGGTATATATAAAATTTTAAAAAATATACGACTGCACATACCCATTATAACATGTATTTAATTAAATTTAAAGGGTTTTAGAAAAGAATTATCATTATTATTCTATCATTTCAAATAAAAGTATAGGCAATATTTTAAATTATGTAACTAAACGGCAGCCTCTTACCTTCCGGTTATGAAGCTGCCGATTTGACTTTAT
>CANRDH010000028.1 GCA_947629295.1 uncultured Clostridia bacterium | reverse complement strand
AACTTTGACATTTCTTCTGTTTCGTCCTCATCTTCACCCTCCATCGCCTTATCAGCGGAAATCATAAGGGCTCTTTGCCCCGTCACAAGGGAATCTATCATATTCGCCACTCCCCTGATTATGGGTATTCCGAGTATCTTATGTTTTTTGACAAGATTGAGAGGCTCGATTTCCTGAAGCTCTATACTGCCGTCGCTCATTCTTACGGCAACAGTGGATTTTTTCGGTCCCCTCATCATTATACCCTCAAGCAAAGCCTGTCCTCCAATAGAGGTGACTATCTTTGTCTTTTCCTTTTTCATCATATCCCTATCCTTTCCTCAAGCACCTAAAATCTCATACATATGCAGTATGTCAGTCTTATTCCGAAGCTATTTCCTTTTCCGATATTACGGGCAGAGTTATGGAAACTGTGGTTCCGACTCCCTCAGTACTGTCAATATCAAGCTCTCCGTGATGCAGCTTGATTATTTCATCGGCAACCGCAAGACCTATTCCCGACCCCCTGACTGTCTGATTAGCCTTGTAAAACTTCTGTTTGACCTTCGGCAAATCTACTGCTGCGATTCCACAGCCGTTATCCTCTATCGTTATAATAACCTTATCCGCAATATTTTCCACAGTTATATTGACAACCCCGTCCGAGCCGGAATATTTCAGTGCATTATCAATGATATTGATAAAAACCTGCCTGAGTCGGTTTCTGTCGCCTATGATTGGAGGAAGAATCTCCGGAGCCTCGTAGATAATATGTTTATTTTCTTTTGCCGCTCTTTCCTTTTGCATATATATAGATTCGTCAAGCTCAGCAAGAATATCCACCCTGTCCATTATAAGCACCATTCTGTCCTGCTGTATTCTGGAAAAGTCGAGAACCTCCTCTACGATCCCTCCGAGTCTTTCGGTCTCCTTGATTATAATACCCATACCTTTTTCAAGGGTAGGTTTATCGTTAAAGCCGTCCATTTGCATGGTTTCAGCCCAACCCTTTATTGCCGTAAGCGGCGTTCTCAGCTCATGCGAAACCGAAGAAATAAATTCATTTTTCATCTTATCCGCCGTACCGAGCTCACCGGCCATATAATTTATGGTATCGCACAAATCTCCTATTTCATCGTCGTAAAATTTGTTAATCCGCGCATTGAAATCTCCCCTTGCTATTTTTTTTGCCGTCTCACTGATTTCACGCACAGGTCGGACAATCGAGCGAAGAAAATACGTACTCGAAATAAATATAAAAAACATTATCAGAATACCCGCAAGACATACAAATGAAATTGCTATAAATATCTTTCTATCCGCTTCCTCAAGAGAAACAACATACCTTATTGCTCCGACAGAATTACCGTTACTGTCTGTAATAACACGGGTCAGAGCCATAACCTTTTCCCCCGAGCTGAGTCTGCCGCACCAGTCCGCACGATGCTCCTCATTTGTGAGGGCTTCTTCATAATCGGGCATATACTGCTCCCTGTCCGGAGTAAATCCCGTGGAATTTAAGGATGCCTCACCGTTTTGATTTATAACAACGAGCTCCATCATTTCCTTATCCGGAAAGGATTCAAGATATTTTATTGCCGTTTCCATAAAGCTCTCACCGTAGCTGAAAACCCCGGTAAGCTCACCCGATCTTCCGCTAAGCGTCTGTCTTATTCCGTTATAGTACAAGCTTTGAACGACAACCGAAAAAACAATCAGAAGTGCCAACAATATAAACAAAATGACTCCGAAGGTATTCATGACCCAGCGTTTTGTTATACCCTTCAAAAGCGCAGCCTCCCTTCACAATGATTTCTCAAGCCGCTGATCGTATCAGTTCTCCCATTTATATCCCAGACCCCATACGGTCACTATATATTTCGGCGACGAGGGATTGTCCTCTATCTTCATGCGAAGTCGGCGTATATTAACATCTACAATTTTTTCCTCACCGACATACTGCTCTCCCCATACATATTTCAGAATAGCGCTTCTGTCGAGAGCGGCGCCCGGATTGGAAAAAAAATATTCCATAATCTGAAATTCAACCTGAGTAAGCTCGATAAGCCGGCCATTCTTTTTAAGGGAATGATTTTTAAGATTGAGGGTGAAATCGCCGGATTTTATTTCCTCCTTGAAATTATTTTCGCTTCTGAGCTCAGCTATTGCAATTCTTCTGTAAAGTGCGTCCACTCTTGCAACAAGCTCCATAGGGCTGAACGGCTTGGTAACGTAATCATCCGCACCATGCATAAGTCCCGAAACCTTGTCCATCTCCTGCGTTTTTGCCGTAAGCATAATTATGCCCAGGTTTCCGTTACGCTTTCTCAGTTCCTTGCAAACAGTAAGCCCGTCCATTTCCGGCATCATGATATCAAGCACGGCTATATCAAAATCTCCGTTTACTTCATCATATTTCTGAAGTGCGGCAACTCCGTTCTCCGCTTCGGTAACATTATAACCCGCTCTTTCAAGATTGATAACAACAAACTCACGGATAGCGGTTTCGTCCTCTGCTACAAGTATGTTTTTCATTTTCATTACCTCTCTGTATTTTATTTATGCAATAAGATTAAGCAGCTTTTCTATATCGGCCTGACTTATATTGAGCTCCTTATTTTTATCCGTTTTGAATATTTGCGCGGCTATTACGGATTCGGTACCGTTGGATTTTACGCTTTGCAGCATTATATATTTACCCTGTTCCGCCTTGCTCCAATCCGAACCGGTAAATCGGTATATGCTGAGCAGTTTGTCGCCGAGCGACGACGATTCGGCATCCCATACATAAAAATCCATTTTTCTGTCTTCGGCACTGCTTATAGCTGTAACCGCTCCGTTCCAGCTATCAGGCATTACAAAATAATATCCGTCCGTATAATTCATTACAGTATTTAATACTGTTTTTAAAGTACCGTCCTTAGCATTGATTTGTTTCCATGATGTTATGCTGCATATTGAACCTGCATCCCAGTCAGGAGGTGCCGACATCTGAGAAACTACAGGTACCTCAATAATATCGTCACCGTTTATATCCCTTGAGGTGATTACATTTTTTCTTGTTGTATCATTAGTTGCGTCACCTTTTTCATTTTTAGAAACAAGCGGATTCAAAAGCAATTGTTTTTTAGGATCAAAATATAATACCTGAGTTGTAAGCTGACCGTTGTTTTTTTCTCCGTCAATTATAATGCCCTGCCTTCCGCTTCCTACATTACCGTACTGAATATTTACAAATGACACGACATTGGAATCAAGCTCGCAAGCAAATTTGCCTATCGGGCGTTTTTCCTGTTCGGAATACTGCAAAATTTTTGCAGACGAGGCAGTCTGATCGTTTCTCAATGACAAAAGTATTATATCTTCTGAATCATCCTGTGTGATATCGGCTATAACAATTTCACTGTAGGCTTCATCAATAGTCATTTCTCTGACAGTTTCATTCTCAATGGAATATGCGCTCAGAGTATTTTGTCCCGAATTATATGTGCTCCAACCGACAAGGATTTCATCCCTTCCGTCATTATTCAAATCCTCAAGCAAAATACGGTCTACACCCGTTCCGGAATTACCGAAGCTTCCAAGACATTTCCAACCGCTGTTTTCATTAGTAATTATTGAAATATTCAGCTTTGAATCATTTTCAATTGAATACAGTGCAACAGCATATTCCTCTTTTCCCTGTCCTGTTTCAAACATGGTAACCGCCGAACGGTAATCCCCTGCCCGCGGATACTTAAGCATATAATCACTGCCCGCCTGTTCCTTTATTATGTTTTGTATTTCAGCCTTATCTCCCGTTGCTTTCGGAGGTCTCAGAATTGTCTGCTCGCCAAAGCTGATATCCGAACAGCCCGAAAGTAATACTACGCTTAGAAAAAAGGCAAGGACAGCAGATTTTATCAATTTATTTCTTTTCAATAATATCACTCTCCAACTGACCTGTCTTCTTTGCAATCAAAAATTTTATCTTTATTCCTTCATCCGAAAACATCTTCTCATGCTCGCTCACAATATTGGGCTCAAAGCCGGATGAATGTAAATCATATGTTTTATAGGAAACATCAAAGCCGCATTCCTTAAAATATTCTATACTTTCCTCAAACAATTCATCATCGTCAGTTTTAAAATAGATTTCTCCGTCATCTTTAAGAAATCTCCTGTACTGAATAAGCTGCCTCGGATGAGTGAGTCTGTGTTTCTTATGTTTCTTTTTAGGCCATGGATTGCAGAAGTTTATGTATATCCTGTCGGCTATAAGCTCATCATCAGAAAAAACAGAGCCTATATTTTCTATATTGCAGGCGACAAGAAGTATATTATCCGCCGTAAGCCCCTTTTCTTCATACATTTTCGAAATTTTACGTCTTGCAACCCCCAGCATTTTATACTCAAGATCTACGGCAATATAATTAATATCTGTATTTTCCGTTGCCGCCTGAGCCGCAAAGCCGCCCTTTCCGCAGCCAAGCTCGATATAAACGGGATTTTTTCTTTTAAAGACACCTGCCCATTGTCCCCTCATTTTCAGCGGTTCTGATATAAAATAATCGCAAGCCTCAAGCTCAGGCTTTGCCCATGGTTTATTTCTCATTCTCATTATGATCACCTGATTAAAATACAAATAATACAAACACCTACTCGGTAATATTATAGCAAAATGCGCACTCTGTTTATTTCCTTACAAGAAATAAACAGAGGTATGCGCATAAAAACCAAATATTTTTAATAATCGGTGCATATATATTCGAGAGGTGATTAATTTGAATAATGTAAGCAATATGCCCCGAAGGCTTCGGGAATACATTAACAGCGAGCTTTATAATGCAGAGTTGTACCGGATTCTCGCAAAATCCGCACCAAGTGAGCGTGAGAAAAAAATCATTGAAAATTTTTCCGAGGAAAACCAACGGACAGCAGACGCCTTTATGTCAATATACCACTCCATGACCGGATATTCATGTGAGCCTGAGCCTGCTTCGATAAAGGAAAGCGGGTCCTACAAAACAGTATTACGCTCCCGGATAGGAATTGAACTCGAGGACAGTAAATGCTACCGACAGGAATACATGAATACCATTGACAATTACAGGCTCAAACGTGCATTTTTCTCTGCTTATAACGAAGCTCTGTGCCGCAGTATAATGATAATAGATTTGATTATGTAATTTTGCCGATACAAAGGTCACCCTCAACACCTGTAATTTTAACAGCCACAATTTCATTTACAAGGCTTTCGTCAGCAGAAATAAGAACAGGCGTATAATTCGGCGTATAGCCCTCATATTTTCCGTTCTTTTTTCGTGATTCAAGCAAAACACTTTCGGTTCTGCCAACCTGATTTTTTAAAAACTCATTCCGGGATTTTTCGGCAGTCCTTGACATAAGCCCTGCCCTATACTTTTTAACCTCGTTTGAAATGTGCCCGCCTGCTCTGTCTGCGGAAGTTCCGGGGCGGCGGGAATACGGGAAAACGTGTACCTTTGCAAAACCGATTTTTTCTACAAATTCAACCGACCTTAGAAATTCTTCCTCTGTTTCACCGCAGAAGCCAACCATTACATCCGTCGTTATCGACGGATTTTCAAAAGTACTTCTTATATCCGAAACGATTTTTTCATATTCCGCTGTCGTATAATGCCTGTTCATTCTTTTGAGAGTTTCATCACATCCGCTTTGGAGTGAAAGATGAAACTGCGGGCAGAAATTATCATAGGATGAAAAAATTTTGAGTGTGTCCATATCCATTGATTCAGGCTCAAGCGAGCTTAATCTTATACGGATATCCGCAGCCTCACAGGCGGTTCTTACAGCGTCAGAAAATTTATATCCGTTATCTCCGCCGTAAGCGGAAAGATTAATCCCCACCAATACCACTTCTTTATATCCTTTTTCTGCAAAGGTCTTTATCTGCCTATCAATATACTCTAGCGAGCAGGAGCGCACTCTGCCCCTCGCATACGGTATTATACAATAGGAGCAAAAACGATTGCAGCCGTCCTCTATTTTGAGAAGGGCTCTGGTTCTGTCCGAAAAATTATCCGCAATAAGATTTTCGTACAGCTCACAGCTTTGATATTGCTCAATCCTTATAATTTTTTCCCTGCGTGTAAAATAATCCTCAAGCACGGATAAAATATCCGCTCTTCTCTTGTTTCCGACAATTATATCAACATCATCGAGTAATTTGCTCTTATTCGATTCAATCTGAGCCATACAGCCCGTAAAAAGTATCACCGTATCGGGGTCCTCGCGCCTTATGCGGCGTATCAGCTTATATGCTTTTTGCTCGCTTGCCGCGGTAACCGCACATGAATTGATTATTGTAACATCGGCTGTTTCATTCTCACCTGCTGCCTCATATCCGTTTTCGGTAAGCTGATTCATAACCGCGCCCGATTCAAACCGGTTCACCTTGCAGCCAAGCGTATATATTCTGACCTTCATATTCATTTATTCCCTTCGTTTCTTTCGGAAATTTCCTCCCATTCCTCATAAAGCAGATCAATCTCAGCCTCGGCAGAGGAGATCTCCTCCGTAATTTCAACAAGCCTTTCATAATCGGCAGAAATCTCAGGATCGCTCAATTCCTCATTCAGTAAACCGAGCCTGCTTTCCGATTCTGCAATTTCCTTCTCAAGCTTATTGAGTCTCGCCTTATCCCTGCGCCGCCTTGCGTCAAGCTCTTTTTTATTTTTGTATTCGCTTTGCTTTTCGGTTTTCTCTGTATTTGTTTTTTCGGTATCAGAGCAGGCAAAAGGTTTGGCAATTTCCAGAAAATCCTCATAACTGCCCTCAAATTCCTTTATACCTTCCGGCGTAAGATACAATATTTTATCCGCAAGTGCGTTTATCAGATATCGGTCGTGCGATACTATAAGCAGCGTTCCTTCATATTCACCGAGAGCCTTTTGCAGCTCGCTGCAGGAATTAATATCGAGATGGTTTGTAGGCTCGTCAAGCAGAAGAAAATTCGCTCCCGTCAGCATAAGCTCCGTCAGAAGTACTCTTGCCCTTTCTCCCCCGCTAAGCGTTGACAGCGGCTTGAATACATCATCATTTTTGAACAGAAAGCGTGCAAGAGTATTTCTTATTTCCGTATTTGTCATAGCGGGAAAACGATCGGAAATCTCCTCAAAAACAGTTTTTTGGCTGTCCATTCCTGTCTGTATCTGATCATAATAGCCTGTTTTTACCCCCTCGCCGAAACGTATTGAGCCTGAATTTGGCGTATACTGACCAAGCAGAGTTTTCAAAAGCGAGGTTTTTCCGCAGCCGTTAGGACCGAGAAGAAATACTCTCTCCCCTCTATGTATCTTAATATCGACATTTTTAAAAAGTCCGTTATTTTTGAATGAAAGCGACAAATCCTTTACCTCAAGCACATCGTCACCGCTTCTGTTTTTTATCCGCAAATCAAAGCTTATGGCTGAAGGTGCAGCTTCAGGTTTTTCAAGATTCCTTTCAAGACGTTTTATCGCCTTCATCTTGCTTTCGGCGGTTTTAATATTTTTCTCCCTGTTCCAGCGTCTTTGCTGTTCGACAATACCCTCAAGCCTGTTTATTTCCCTTACAGTATTGTCATAAGCCTTTTGCAGGCTCAGAAGGTGTTCCTCCTTCTGCGGAAGATAGGCGGTATAATTACCGTTATATCTTGACATTTTTTTATTTTCAAGCTCGAATGTTATATTTGTTGTTTTGTCAAGAAAATACCTGTCGTGGGATATGACAATATATGAGCATTTAGACTCTGTAAGATAGCTTTCAAGCCATTCGGATGCGGCGGTATCAAGATGGTTGGTAGGCTCGTCAAGCAAAAGCAAATCAGCTCCGCACAAAAGAAGTTTTGCAAGCTGCAGCTTTGCCCTTTGTCCCCCGCTCAGTGAGCTTATCGGAAGCATCATATGTTCATCGTCAAACCCAAGCCCAAGAAGTGCCGATCTTGCACGGCTTCTGTATGTAAGTCCTCCCTGTTCTGTAAATTCATCATGCAGCATAGCCTGTCTTTCAACCATTTCATTCAGTCTGTCACCGTCTGAGCCTATAGTGCTGTTAAGCTCCTCCAGTTCATTCTCAGTCTGAATCAAATCGGAAAAAACAGTCAGTACCTCGTCATAGGCACTCCTTTCAAGATTGCGGCATACGTGCTGTTCCATATAACCGACAGTTGTATTTTTATTGATAATGACAGAACCCGAGGCAGGATAATACTCACCTGTCAAAAGCTTGAATAATGTTGTTTTACCGCAGCCGTTTACTCCGATAAGACCTATTCTGTCGCCCTTCTGTATTTCAAAATTCATACCGTCAAAAAGAATATTTTCACCAAATTCCATTGACAAATTATGAACTGTAATAATCGCCATATTTTTCACCTGTAATTTTTTATTTTCCGAAACAAAAAGCTTTTATCAACTAAACATAATTTTATTACCGCAACACTAACATAATAACATTTTCAGCAGCCTTTTTCAAGACTGCATATACCTTTCGTCAGACTTTTGTCTGACGCTTTTTCATTTTCAGCCAACTTATGAAACAAAATAAATCATTTATAAAGAAAACCATAAAGCATACCGTTACCGATATGTATGACCTGTCTTCATATGAAGCCAGAAGCCATAGAATAATTAGTATAAAATCATTCATAGCATAAACCAAAGCAAACCAAGGGCTTCTTCTGAATGTGAGATATACCGCAAGAAAGCTCGTCATAACCGATACAGTGCTCAGCCGGAGATTTGCCGTATTAAAATATTTCAGCACAAAATAAAAAAACACTGTAACCGCCGCGGTAAGCGCAAAGGCAAATATCGCTTCGGACTTTTTTATTGAATTAACCTTTACCTCCGTTCGGTTTTCACCATAGGGATTTCTAATCCATGAGATAAGTGAAAAAACAGACATTGGCGCCGTCATTCCCAGATATGTAAGCATTTCCCCGTAATACGAAAACGAATAGGAAATTATACCGTAAAACACACTGAAAACAATCATAAGCGCCTGTCCGACAGGGTTTCCCTTTGCACAAAATATAAGCGAGGACGTCCCTATGATTGACGCGGTAAGTGCGAGATAGTTTGATGAGTTAAATATGACAAATGATACAATAACAGTCAGAATAGACAAAAACCAAAGTACTGCCTCTCCTTTAGAAAAATATCTGAGTTTTTCTCTTTTCATAATTCCGTCCCCCCTGTATTCAACAGTATAGCATTTTACGCAAGGTATTGCAAACCGAAAACAACAGACAGAGTATTGTCAAACATAGCAGAAATACGTACCTTCTGTCTTGACATAAGTTTTATGCGGTGATATAATACCCTCATAAAAACAACCCGGATAATTCATACAATAACCGGAAGCTTGTTTTCGACGATACCGGTAATTTTCAGAAAGGAAGAATAATAAATGGCAAAGTTTTTATTTACATCAGAATCAGTAACAGAAGGACATCCGGATAAGGTATGCGACCAGATATCCGACGCGATACTTGATAATATCTTAAGTGCCGACCCTGATGCTCATGTTGCCTGCGAAGTGACGGCAACAACGGGACTTATTCATGTAATGGGTGAGATAACAACAAGCTGCTATGCAGATATTGACAAAATAACAAGAGATGTTATAAATGATATAGGATATAACAGACCCGAATGTGGCTTTAACGGAAGCACCTGTGCCGTTATTTCCTCAATAGACTCCCAATCTCCCGATATCAGCATGGGCGTTGACGCTTCATATGAATACCGTGAGGGCGAAGAGGATCAGCTTAATATCATCGGCGCGGGTGATCAGGGCATAATGTTCGGCTATGCCTGCAATGAAACACCCGAACTTATGCCGCTGCCTATCTCCCTTGCACATAAAATAGCAAAAAAGCTTGCGGATGTACGCAAGGACGGTACTCTCACCTATCTGCGCCCTGACGGAAAAACTCAGGTGACGGTGGAATATGAGGACGGCAAACCTGTAAGGATCGATACCGTTCTTGTATCGACTCAGCATTCGGAAGATGCAGATACCGCAGCCATCCGTGAGGATCTTAAAAAGTATGTGATATTCCCCTCAATACCCTCTAATCTTATTGATGATAAAACCAGAATATTCGTCAATCCTACGGGAAGATTTGTATTGGGTGGTCCTGCGGCTGATACGGGCCTGACAGGCAGGAAGATAATTGTGGACACCTACGGAGGCTATTCGAGACACGGAGGAGGAGCATTTTCAGGCAAAGATCCTACAAAAGTTGACAGAAGCGCGGCTTATGCCGCAAGGTGGGCGGCTAAGAATGTGGTAGCCGCAGGACTTGCCGACAAATGTGAAATACAGCTTTCATATGCAATAGGTGTTGCAAAGCCTGTTTCCATAATGGTGGATTCCTTTGGAACAGGTAAGGTAAGCGATGAACTTCTCTCAAAGGCTATAAGCAAAGTATTCGACCTCAGACCGGCTGCTATTATAAGAGATCTGGGGCTTAAAAAGCCTATATACCGCCGGCTTGCCGCTTACGGACATATGGGACGTGAGGATCTTGGCGTAGCATGGGAGAAGACCGACAGGGCGGAGGCGCTTCTCAAAGCAACAGGTATAAAAGCGTGATTAATTCGGAGTCTGTAAATCCGGACTCCGTTTTATTGTTTCACTAAGTTGTTTTTTGGGTACAGGATTCTTAAAAACCATCCTGTATATTGTAAAAAACTCGCTTTTCGTGCTGATTCGTCTCCGTTAAAATAAAAGCTTGAGTTAATTTATATAAAAAATGATAAAAAAGTATTGCAATATATTTAGATTTATTGTAAAATATCTATATATATCCAGACAGTAAACAATATATGTTATAATGGGCATTTTAACATATGCTCTTTTGCGTAAATCTTACTTTTTCAGTCCGTGGCTGAATTAAAGGCGGTGTAAGAATGTATGTAGATTATAAGGGTCTTTCTGATTCTTTGGAGCCGGAAGAACTTGAAGTTTATTTTAATGAATTTCTTGATAAATTCTCAGACAAACCGAGAACTCTGAAACTTTTGAAACAACTTTATGAGTTATCGTACCGTCAATGGGATACCTATGAGCTTCTTACGCCCCAAATTTCAGAAAGGGTCAGCGAATACGTTTTATCTGCAATAAATTTCAAATCCTATGATATTATGGATACCATAATCAGCATTGTAGAAAATCTTTCACTTCAAGATGTGTTCAACTATATAATTTCAAAGAAGGACGCCGTTAACTCTCCGTCAGTGAAAAAGCTTATAGCCGAGGCCGAGGAAGAATATTCCGATGTTATATCAAATCCCTATGGAAGCTATGATGACTGGTAATAAAATAAACGCAATATTATTTTTAAAAAACTCTTGACAAATATCCGGAAAGGTTGTATAATTAGTATCGTTCTCAGCGAGAGAAAATTAAATAATGCGGAATTGTGTAACGGTAGCACGACAGACTCTGACTCTGTTTGTTGGGGTTCGAATCCCTATTCCGCAACCATAATTAAGCCTTGAATTATTTCAAGGCTTAATTTAAGACGAGGTGTAGCTCAGCTTGGTGGAGCGCTACGTTCGGGACGTAGAGGCCGCTGGTTCGAATCCAGTCACCTCGATTTTTTTTGCCCATAATAAAATCATGACCGCCCTTCGCAGAGGGTATTTATCTGTTCACGCCTTCTGCAAAAGGCAATCTTTGGTGGAAGATTGCCTCTAAAGCACACAGAACTATTTTATCCTTCGCAAAGGTTCAACGTGTGACCAGCTGGCACAATGCAGTGTCTTATCGGTTTTGCATTCAGTCTGCTTCGCAGCAGTCCTCATTTAGCCATACATTTAATTTGATGCGAGTATTATTCAGGTTCAAAAACCTTACCCAGCACACAGAAAGGTATCAATCAGGAATTACACATCTGATTGGCGCGTTCAAAGAAATGTATCGGACAATGTCGTTAGAAGATTCGTTAAGCAATCGGCTGGGCGCTTGCTTTGAACAGGCAAATATATCCAAATACATTTATGAGAGCCTCGGTATTCCGTGCAGGACTTTTTGTATCAGAGGTTTTACAAAAGAGAACCCTTATCCAAATGACTTATATCTTGTACACTGTTATCGGCAGAAAAATTATGACAAAGAAAGTTGCGAAAATACGAAAAGGAACTTGCTCAAAATGAACTTAATTGAATTTTTCGGCTTAAAAATCAAACCGCGTATTACAAAAGGCAAAGGTATGTGGAACCCGTTAAATAATCAAATATACGACGGCGTTATATGTTTGCGCGATAAAGACGTAAATTGTTTTTTACTAAAAGATACGGACGGTTATATTGCAATCGACAGCGGGTATAAAAACAGTAGAAATATACGCGCCGCATTAACACAATACGGTATATCGGCAAATGAAATAAAATCGGTGTTTTTAACGCATTTAGACATAGACCACGCGGGCGGTATAGATATTCATTCGCAATCCATTTACCCAAACGCAAAAATTTATTTAGGCGTACAAGAAAGCAAATATTTAACGGGTGAATACTATCGAAAAAAGATTTTGTTCCATAAATGCAAATTGCCGATAAAACTCGGTGAATTTACTGCTATCAATAATAATGAAAGCGTTTTTATCGGAAATTATGAAATTCAAGCGATATATACTGTCGGTCATACTCTTGGACACACCGCTTATATCGTCAATAAAAAATGGCTTTTTTCGGGTGATTGTATTGTTGCAAACGAGAACGGCGGTTATTGTTTCTATGACTTTTGGAATAGCGATACAAAACTAAATATGCAATCTCTTGAAAAATTAGAAAAACTGTGTTCCGACTTAAAAATCGAAAAAGTATTTACGGCTCATTCGGGTGTGCTGTCGCCGTTGACTGCTTTTAGACATAAAAATGAAAGCCCGAATTGGCGCAAAAAAGGTTTTATATTCTGTAAAACCGCAGACATAAACCCGTATAAAGAGAAAAGCCTATGACAAACTACATTGTATGCCCCGATTGTGGGTATAAATTATTTAAGTTGGGCGACGGCTCAAACGCGGAAATATATTGCCCCAAATGCAAATTGAAATTGCAAATCGAAATCAAGGACGGCAAAATAACAATACTGAAAATCATATCGGAAAAAGCATAACAACCGAATAAAACTTTATAGTAAATAAAGAATTGAGTGTACGAAAGTAAAACGACAAATTATTTTCGGGAGCAGTAAATGGCGCACTCAATTCTTTTTTTATATGTCTTTGGATTTTGGGGTGATAAAATCATCAATGTGGAACACTCGGATACGGAGAAAAAAGGGATTTATATTTATGATTCAATCGAAGAATGTTTGATTTATAACAGGGCAATTCCGCAAAGCGGCTTGATGTGGAGTGAGTTGGTAGCATGGTATTCCGCTGAA
>CANRDH010000027.1 GCA_947629295.1 uncultured Clostridia bacterium | reverse complement strand
CCGATTTCTACCGCGTTGTTCAGATGATGAGGGACAGACTTAAATGTAACGCTGTGCCGATCCAGCTTCCGATCGGTGCTGAGGATACCTTCAAGGGTATTGTAGACCTTATAGAAATGAATGCCGATGTATATTATGATGACCTCGGCAAGGATATGAGAGTTGAAGAAATACCTGAGGATATGAAGGAGCTTGCAGAGAAATATCACTCTGAGCTTATCGAACACGTTGTTGAGCAGGACGAGGAGCTTATGGAGAAATACCTTGACGACGGCGAAGAGCCCTCTGTAGAGGATATTAAAAGAGTGATCCGTAAGTCCACAATTGACAATACAATGGTTCCCGTAACCTGCGGTACATCCTACCGTAATAAGGGTGTTCAGAAGCTTCTTGATGCAATCGTTGACTATATGCCTGCTCCGACAGACGTTCCCGCTATAAACGGTATTAATCCTAAAACGGACGAAGAGGTAGAGGTAGAGTCAAGTGATGACCTTCCGTTCTCAGCTCTTGCATTCAAGATTGCAACAGACCCGTTTGTAGGAAAGCTTGCGTTTTTCCGCGTATATTCGGGTACACTTAATGCAGGTTCTTCTGTTTATAACTCAACTAAGGACAATACTGAGCGTATTGGTCGTATACTTCAGATGCATTCCAACCACAGAAAGGATATCGAGACCGTTTATGCCGGTGATATCGCTGCTGCGGTAGGTCTTAAGAATACAACAACAGGTGACACACTCTGCGACGAGAGCCACCCCGTTGTACTTGAGTCCATGGAATTCCCGGAGCCTGTTATCCGTGTTGCTATTGAGCCTAAGACAAAGGCAGGTCAGGAAAAAATGGGTATTGCCCTTGCAAAGCTTGCAGAGGAAGACCCGACCTTCAAGGCATATACAGATGAGGAAACAGGTCAGACAATTATTGCGGGTATGGGTGAGCTTCATCTTGAAATTATCGTAGACAGACTTCTCCGTGAATTCAAGGTTGAGGCACATATCGGTAAGCCCCAGGTTGCTTATAAGGAAACGATCCGCAAGTCTTCCGATGTTGATGAGAAATATGCTCGTCAGTCAGGCGGTAAGGGTCAGTACGGTCATGTTAAGCTCAAGCTTGAGCCTAACCCCGGAAAGGGCTATGAATTTATCAATTCCGTTGTCGGCGGTGCTATTCCGAAGGAGTATATACCCGCTGTTGACGCAGGTATCCAGGGTGCAATGCTCAGCGGCGTACTTGCAAACTACAATGTTGTTGATGTTAAGGTTACACTTTATGACGGTTCATATCACGAGGTCGACTCCTCTGAAATGGCGTTCAAGATTGCAGGTTCGATGGCGTTCAAGAACGGTATGAGAAAGGCTGACCCGGTAATTCTTGAGCCTATCATGAAGGTTACCGTAACGGTTCCCGAGGAATACATGGGCGACGTAATCGGAGATCTTAACTCCCGCCGCGGTATGATTCAGGGCATGGAAGCCATAGCAGGCGCACAGAGAATTGTCGCAATGGTACCGCTTTCCGAGATGTTCGGTTATGTAAATGATTTGCGCTCCAAGACACAGGGAAGAGGCGCATATGTAATGGAGCCTAACAACTATGCTGAGGTTCCGAAGAGTATTGCGGACGGTATTATAAGCGGCCGAGCAAAAAAGGAAGATTAATTTAATAAATTTTCCTGAAATTTCATAAAAAAGCTTGCAATTTGTTTTTATTATTGCTAAAATAATTACATGGTGCAATGCATTGAATTAAATTATATTTAGGAGGTTATTTCCAATGGCTAAGGAAAAATTTGAAAGAAATAAGCCGCACGTAAACATTGGTACAATCGGCCATGTTGACCACGGCAAAACCACACTTACAGCTGCTATCACAAAGGTTCTTAACCTTGAGGGCGACGCTGAATTCGTTGATTACGCTAACATTGATAAGGCTCCCGAAGAGAGAGAGCGTGGTATCACAATCAATACCGCACACGTTGAGTATGAAACAGATGCACGTCACTATGCACACGTTGACTGCCCCGGTCATGCTGACTATGTTAAGAACATGATCACAGGTGCAGCTCAGATGGACGGTGCTATCCTCGTTGTTTCTGCTGCTGACGGTCCTATGCCCCAGACAAGAGAGCATATCCTTCTTTCCCGTCAGGTTGGCGTTCCTTACATTGTAGTATTCATGAATAAGACTGACCAGGTTGACGATGATGAGCTTCTTGATCTTGTAGAGATGGAGATCCGTGATCTTCTCAGCGAGTATGATTTCCCCGGAGATGATATTCCGATTATAAGAGGTTCTGCATATCAGGCACTTACCTCCGATAGCAAGGATACCAATGCTCCCGAGTATGCTTGCATCCACGAGCTTATGAAGGCAGTTGACGATTACATTCCTACACCTGAAAGAACAACAGACCTTCCTTTCCTTATGCCTGTTGAGGACGTATTCACGATCTCAGGCCGTGGTACAGTTGCTACAGGTAGAGTTGAAAGAGGACGTATCACAGTTTCTGAGGAAATTGAGATCGTTGGTCTTGAGGAAGAGAAAAAGAAGTCTGTTGTTACAGGTCTTGAGATGTTCAGAAAGACTCTTGATTTCGCCGAGGCAGGTGACAACGTAGGTGTACTCCTCCGTGGTATCCAGAAGAACGAGATTGAGCGTGGTCAGGTTATAGCTAAGCCGGGTTCGGTTCATCCTCATACAAAGTTCCAGGGACATGTTTATGTTCTTACCAAGGACGAGGGTGGTCGTTCAAAGCCCTTCTTCAGCAACTACCGTCCGCAGTTCTATTTCAGAACCACAGACGTTACAGGTGTTATCACACTTCCGGAAGGCACAGATATGTGTATGCCCGGCGATAACGTAGATATGGACGTTGAGCTTATCAAGCCCGTAGCTATGGAAGACGGACTTCGTTTCGCTATCCGTGAGGGTGGTCACACAGTAGGTTCAGGCGTTGTTTCTAAAATTTACGAGTGATTTCGTTTTACGAAAGCAATAATTTATGGCTCTGTATGGTTTGTCCGTACAGAGCCATTAATATTTATGTCTATTTGCGTACTGTTAATATCGTACAAATATTTCAAATGTATTTTGTACATTATTTTGTGTAATGACAGTATATAGGATATTATATAATTGTAGTGTAGTAGGGAACGGCGGCGGCTGTTTCAGCCCCTTTAGGAAAGGGGGTGTGTATTTATGGATAATGTTTTGATATTAATCTCCTTCGTTATAGTTTTAATAACAGCAAAGGAGTTCATAAAATACATAAAGAAATAACCGCCCTGTAACTGCAATACAGGACGGTTTTTAATAAAACACCTTTTTGCGGAACAGCTAAAACCGTTCCTTGCTACGCTTATATTATCATTTTTTACCGGCTCTGTCAAGTAATAATTTACGATTGAGCCATATATTAATTGACCTGAGTAAATTAATCATAAACTGACAGCGCAGCACTCCGCAGTGTATTATATAAGGTCATCTGTGGGTATAATGCGATAAAGAGGTGTATGGGAATAAATTACAGGTTGGTCGGCATGAAAGAAAACGATCCCGTTTGTCGGGGAAAGAATTTCATCAAGTATCTCACCTGAATATGGGTCAGTGATCTCCGCAAGCTTCTCGCCCTTCCTTACTCTTGAATTTACCATTGCATGACGTACAAAAAATCCTGATTTTGAGGTTTTTACATTTACAAGCTGACTACCTTCAATGAATTTGGATATATATCCCTCATGACAATTATATTCAATAATTCCCTGCTTATTCAGAAAGCTTAATACCGCATTTATTACCTCTGCCGCACTTTCTTCATCGATCGTATCGGTAGCATTGGTATAAAGTGAAAAAGCTTTTGTTTCCCATATCTGCCAGTTGTAATTGAGCGTTGTCGTATCGTACGGTTTGGCATTTCGTCTGAAAACATACGGCAGACCAAAATCCTTTGCAAGCTCTATATCCTCAAATCCTGTCTTCATCATTCGTACATGAGGTATAAAACTTCCCTGCATATAAAAGCTTGTAAACTGTATTCCGTATTTGAAATCATTGACATTGCGGAAAACTCCGTCAGCTATCCTTTGAGTAGTTTCCCCGAGATTATATCCGGGGAACATTCTGTTTATATCGGTATTATCGGTAGACCAGAAGCGTTTGCCTATGTTCATTGAATGGGGATTTACACACGGCACGATTAAAATAGATTTACCGGTTCTGATTTTAGCCTGCCTTTCAAGCTGTCTGAAAACAGATATAAGCTTTGAGCATATATATACCTGCTGTACTTCATTTCCTCTTGTGGCTCCCACAATGCAGACGGAATGTTCTCCCTTGCCGAAGCTGTAACCTTTTATACGCATATTATCTCTGTATACCGAGCCAAGCTCAAACAATATTCTTTCTTCCATTGGCATAACCTCCTCAGGCAAGTATTCTCGCAATAAGCGAGCCTTCGGAAACAATGGGATATTCACGCAGCGTAAATACCGTACCGTCCGTTTCCGATTCTATACGTTCGTTTATCTCACCTGTAAGGGGGTTAAGTATATCTCCTATATGCTCACCCTTCTTTACATTCTTCCAATGCTCAACACACGGCAGAAATACCCCTGAGCTTCCCGCATTGATAAATGAAACCTCGCCGTCATCGGATATTATAGGCTCCTTTGGTGTTTTAACCTCTCCGCTCCATATTCCCAATTCTTTCATAAGAGAGAAAATACCGTCAACAAGCTGGTCTCCGTATTTTTTGGTTATACGCATACCGACGCCCATTTCAACAACAAGTGTAGGCGTACCGATTATGTTGAGCGAATATGCCAGGGTCGATTCAAGTACTGTAGCCGATGAATGTACCCAGATATAATCAAGATTAAGCTTTTTTGCAAGAGGTATAAGAGTGTCCTTTGACAGCTCGTTTATTCTGCACTGCGGTATTTCCTCAAGAAAGATATTGCTTGCGTGTATATCAATAACCGCCGCACTGCCGCTGAGGTCGTCGATTATCTTAGCGGCAATATATTCCGGCATCGAGCCGTTTTCCGAGCCGGGAAAAAGCCTGTTCATATCAAGGTCAAAGCCCGGTATTCCTCTTGTTATGGAATCGATTCCCAGAGGGTTCAGGGCAGGGTATATGTCCGCAATTCCCGTAAGACAATCATAATTTTCCATTATTCTCCTTTGGAGTTCATAGCATACATATTGCCCCTCAAGCTCATCACCGTGAGTTCCCGTAACAATACTTATCCTTTTCTCGTTTCCGTTCAGACCTTTTTGCGGTATGAGCCTGTTTTTTTGTATCATAAGTGTTTCGTCAATCGGCAGACCGACAGACGCTACTGTCTGAACCATTGTAATCAATCCTTTTCATTTATTTCTTCAACCGATACAAATTCACTCTGTTTCTGTACACCGCCGCCGTAAAAGCTTCCCTTTATAACGGGGCAGTCGCTTGAATCCCTGCCGCATGACACACGGATATATTCATCATTTACAAGCTTATTGTTGGTAGGGTCAAAGCCGTACCAATAACCCTTGCAAAGTGCCTCGACCCATGCATGAGATGAACCCTCGCCAAGCATCATACCGACAACATATCTCGCCGGAATATGCTCCATTCTGAGGAGTGAAAGCATGATATGTGCATAATCCTGACATACGCCTTTGCCTAGGGTAAAGGCACCCTCTGCAGTTTCATGTATGCGTGTCGAGCCGCTGCTATACTCAAAGACATTCGGGATATCCCTCATAATTTTGAGTACCCTGTCATATACTCCGTCCGACTCCTTAAAAGAGAAACTATTGTGATATCTTGTAAGGCTTTCTCCGGGTCTTGTAAGCTCAGTCTGTGCCTTATAGAGTATTGCCCCGAAGGGATAATCGGTGTATTCCTCAAATATATCAATCCCTGCATCGGCAATACCGCTTATATGTACGCCGAAGCTTTTATGAGGAGCATTAATTTTGCCGTAAAGCTTTTTATTTAAAAAGCTGTCGTTTGTTATCTGATAAACCGCGCCGCCGTCCGTTGAAATATCCAATTCTCTTATTTTCTGTCTTTGAGTATCCTGCGGTATACATAATACAGAAAAGCTGTGGTTATTGATTTCTTCACTGTAGGCAGCAGTGAGGTCATAATTGAATTTCAGTCGTTTGATAATACCGCCGCCTTTCATTCAAGAATAAGATTCCTTAGAAGATTTTTTATGTTTCCGTAATTGAACTCGTCCTCCGAAAGCATATTGTCGAGCGTATACAGAATGCTTTCGTCATATCTGAGTTTAGACTTCGTCAGAAAATTTTTCATCCTCTTATATTCCTTTTTGATATAATAGGACGGAATATCAAGACTCAGATAAAGGTCAAGCCTTTCAATCCCCTTTCCCAGCTTGATAATATTTCTTATCTGCTCGTCGTCTATAATATCATTGACGCATCCCCAGAATGCAAGAATGTGGTCGATCACAAGCATAAGATCCGCAATGGGTGAATTACTTTTTTCGGCATTTTTGATATCATCTATAGCAAGCTGTATATATGCCATTGTTTCCGTTCCGATATAATCCCTCATTACGATAGCATTATCATAGGCCCTGTTAAGGTTACTTATAATGGAATTGGAATCGGTTTCGTCAAAGGGGTATTTTTTCTTAAAGTTTTCCCTTGAACCGTAAATGTCTGATATTCCGATTTTTTCGCAGAGGACGGCATAATAATTCGGGTCCGAATCAATCATCATATCCGCCGTTTTCAGATAATATTTAAGTGTTGTATGCACCCTTTCGGTATATCTGCCAAGCCAGAAAAGGTGGTCGCTTTTGTCTACTGTGATAATACCCATGTGTCTTTAAAACCTCCGCCCTGTGATGAATTTACTATAAACGAATCGGGATTTCTCGAAAACCTCGTAAGACCGCTTGCCCAGACCTTTGTTGTTTTTCCTGTGAGAACAAATGCACGAAGGTCTGCTTTTCGCGGAACCTTGACGTTATTTTCGTCAAGAATATCAAGGTCGTAGAAGTCTATAATTTCCTGTGCAATAAACCTTCTTGGCTGTTGCTTAAGCATTTCTAAAAATTCGCTTTTTTTATCAGCCGTAAGGGAACTTCCGAAAACAACGCCATAGCCGCCCGCCTCCGCGACATCCTTGATGACAAGATTGTCGAAGTTTGACAATACATATTTCATATCCTCCTCATAGTATGGGAGATAGGTGGGTGCATTCATAAGGACAGCGTCCTCACCGAGGTAGTATTTAATCATTTTTGGTACGAAATAGTATATACCCTTATCATCAGCAACACCGTTTCCGGGAGCATTTATAATAGCGGTATTTCCCTTTTTGTATGCCTCAAAAATGTGAGGTATTCCTATAACCGATTCCTCATAGAAGGTCATCGGGTCAAGATATTCATCCGAAATTCTCCTGTAAACCGCTCCGACACGCTGCTTTTTTCCGTTATAGTCAATATAGTAAAGATTATCGTTTTCGCATACTATATCCTTGCCAGTTGTCAATACGGCGCCTGTTTTTTCCGCAAGGTAGGAATGCTCAAAAAATGCGGCATTATATCTTCCGGGAGAAAGAATTACATTGATACCTCCGGTATTGACATTATCCATAACCTCACTGAGAAGCTCTGCATAGTTTCGGTTGTCGGCAACGCTGTTATCCGTGAAAACGTCGGGTGCGCTTCTTCGCTGAAGCTCCCTTGCAATCATAGGATATGACGCACCCGAGGGTACTCTGAGATTATCCTCAAGAATGTACCAGCTGTCGTTTTTTGACTGGACAAGGTCAATACCCGATATATGACTGTATATATTCTTTGGAGGACTGACTCCGTCGCAGGGTGCAAGAAAGCCCTTTGCCGAGAATATAAACTCCTCCGGAATAATCCCGTCCCTTACAATCTGCTTTTTTCCGTATATATCTGATAGAAAGCAGTTCAATGCGTCAACACGCTGCCTAAGACCCTTTTCAAGATATGAAAACTCATTCTTTTTGATTATACGCGGAATAGGGTCAAAAGGAAATAACTGCTCCTTAAATTCGCCGTTTTTGTAAATACCGAATTTGACTCCATACCTTGCAAGAAGCCTGTTTATTGTTTCCGAATTTTTTATCAGGCTATCCATATATATTTTCCCTCCCAAATAAAATAAGGTGCCTCTCCGCCGCAGCGGAAAAACACCTTCGTCTATAGATATATTAACACAATATTATTTTTATGTCAACTGTATTTGCAATATTTTATTATCAAAAATTCATTTTTATACAAAATAATGCCAAATCAAACCAAAATTTAAAGATTTTTCAAGGTTTTGACATAATTCTATTCATAAATATAATTAATCTTTCGATTCGGGATATTTTCTGAATTCCTCTGCAGTACCGCAAAAGACATTCATATCAATAAATTTTTCAGAACCGTCATAACAGTCAAGTCTGCCTTTATCACTGTATTGCCAGAATGTCCAGCTTCTTCCGTCTGACAAAACAGGTTCACTGAAAACATCTCTTATCCATATATCACAGTCCTCGTATTTTCCCGCAATATACATATTATACGCTTTTGATGTTGAATAAATAATTGGTTTTATACCATAGTGTTTTTCAATTTGCGATATAAGTATATCAAGCTGTAAATTTACATCTTCACGACTCGGGGGATTATGCTCCTTGTTTGCATAAAATTCAATGTCAATAGCAGGTGGCAGCATATTATCAAATCCTTCCACGCTTCTGATAAAGTTTTCTGCCTGAGTTATTCCCGGGGAATCAAAGCTGAAAAACATATAGAAGCCCACACGTAGGTCTGCGTTTGAGGCATTGGTATAATTCGCCTGAAAACAAGGATCTACCGAGCCGCTGCCTTCAGTCGCCTTGATATATGCAAAATCGGCATTTGCCGACAGACGCTCCCAGTCGATATTACCTTGATATGAGGAAACATCGACGCCTCTGACCGTATAGGCTTCCGGTTCGTTGGGTATAAGATATCCGTTTGTATACAGTATAATTCCCGTTCCGAGAGTTAGAATCAGCGTAATTACAGTAACTATAAATATTCTTATTATCATGCTTAATATTTCGAGCAATCTTTCTGACATAATATTTACCTCACTGTCTTGTTTTTCATAAATTAACTATAACACATTATTACTCTATTTACTACTGTATATTAATTAAAATACTTTGTATATATACAGATAATTGACATTTTTTACAAAATAGTTTATAATCTAATATAAATTATTATTGTTTTTAACTGAAATGGTGTATATCTCCCTTTGGTTATATTAAAATATGATTTGAGGCGATTAATATGATTTGGAATATATGTCTTATATTAATATTTGTTATACTGGCGGCGTCTGCCGTACTTGCTGTGTTTGCTGCAAAATGCGGTAAAACTAAGAACAGGATTTCGGCCCCGCTTAATATTCTTGCCGTGGGTGTTTTTCTGGCAATTATCATAGGCTCGTTTCCCGTATATTATCAAAACACAGCACATAATGATTATTCCAATGGAATCAAGGCATTTATGTTTTCAATACATGATACACTGCAAGCATTTACACTCAATTCTGATGTTGATTTTATAAGGGATAATATAATAAAAGACTCTACTGCTTATGCAGAGCTTTATTCTTTGATAATGTCTGTATTATTCATACTGGCACCGCTGATTGTTGCAGGTGTTGTCATATCCTTTGCAAAAAATGTTTCAGCATATATAAAATTTCTTTCCAATTACTTCAAGGAGGTATATGTTTTTTCTGAGCTGAACGAAAGGTCACTTGTATTGGGGAGTGATATAAAGAAAAACCATAAAAAAGCTTTTATAATATATACCGATGTTTTTGACAGCAGTGCAGAGGAAATGCATGAATTATTGCCGCGGGCGAGGGAGACAGGCTCCGTATATTTTAAGAAGGATATAACAGAGATTAAGTTTAAGCACCACAGCAAAAAGCATGAGATTGTGTTTTTTATAATTGGAAAAAATGCAGCAGAAAACACAAAGCAATCCATTAAATTAATTGAAATTTATAAAAATTTCGGCAACACAGGCTTATATGTATTCTCTGACAGTATTGAAACATCTCTTATACTTACGGGCATAGATAAGGGAAGCATGAAGGTGCGCAGAGTAGATGAGGTACAGTTGCTGATAAACAAAAATATGTATGAAAACGGGGATAAAATATTTGAAAGAGCACTGAAGAATCATATGGGAAATGAAAAATATATTCCTGCTCCGGATGAAAGGATACCGATCAATGCTGTGATAGTCGGTATGGGAAAGCATGGAACGGAAATGTTAAAAATGCTCGCATGGTATTGTCAGATGGACGGATTCAGGATATGTATCGACGCCTTTGAAAAGGATGAGCTTGCAAGGGAAAAATTCCGTGCTTCATGTCCGGAACTTATGTCGGAAAAATATAACGGAGTGTATGTTAAGGGAGAAAGTGAATATCTTATCAATATAAATTCCGGAATTGATGTTAATACCTCAAGCTTTACGGAAAAGATAAAGGAAATTAAAAATATAGATTTTATTTTCATATCGTTGGGAACGGATTCTCAGAATATTCGGACGGCTGTTGCTCTGAGAACGATATGCGAGCAAATAAAAACAAAACCTATTATCTGTACTATTGTTTTTGATACGGATACTAAAATTGCATTGACAGATATAACTATACATGACGGTGTATCAAAATACGATATTGATTATATCGGGGATTTGAAATCCTTGTACGTTGAGGATGTCATTATGAACTCCAAACTTGAAAAAGAAGGACTGGAATGTCATCTTAAATATTGCAATGATAAGGATAAGCTGCCCGAAGAAGCGGAAAAATTTTGGAAATATGAATATTATTACCGCTCCTCTATTGCCACGGCCATACATAATAAAATCAAGGAAATCCGGAAAATTCCGGATGAAAACCTATCACAGCTTGAGCATCGCCGCTGGAATGTCTATATGAGATCGGAAGGTTATATCTTCAGCGGTTCAAAGGATAAATCTTCAAGAAATGATTTGGGAAAGATGCATCATGATCTCGTGGATTATGATTCTTTGCCGGACAGTGAGAAGAAAAAGGACGAAAGGGTATCTCGTATTAAGTAATATGCCCACCCGATGTACAATGTTTTCAAAGCTTTGCAATAAAAGTGCTAAAAAATATTGACCTGTCAGGGAAAATATAATATAATTTAACGGGCAAAAACATAATATTTTTGTATATTTTAAAGAAACTGTAAGTTGAGGTCAGTTTATTGGCTTTAATAATAAAACTCAAGGAGGATAAAACAATGGCAAACGAAAATGACAGGAAGCTGGCAGAGAGTGTATATGAAAAGATTTGTGAGGTGATGGACGAGGATGAATTGACGTATAACAGACACGATGACAAGCTTGTAATTACTTTGTCTGTAAGAGGCGACGATATCCCGATGGATTTGGTTATCTTTGTACATGAAGACAGGAAGTTGGTAAGGCTGGTATCTCCTATGCCATTTAAGGTTCCGGAGGATAAGAGGGCAGAAATGGCTATCGCTGTAAATGTTGCAAATTACGGTATGTATGACGGTTCATTTGATTATGATTTTTCAGACGGTGATATCAGATTCCGTTTTACAACAAGCTATTATAGGGACAGCACATTAGGTAAGGAAGTATTTCAATATATGCTTGCGCTGTCAGTAGCTATGGTTGATAAGTATAACGATAGGTTTATGATGCTGAGCAAGGGTATGATAAGTCTCGACCGGTTTATACAGTTGGAAAATTCATGATAGAAAAACGGGGTTTGTGAGAGAACAAACTCCGTTTTTTGCTGCATTGAAACAGGTAAATGCCTTTTATAATACCTACGATAAAGAGTTCAGTGGAGGAAATAATTAAGTCATAAAAACATCGGGAGCAATAAATTAATGACAAAAAGCATAGTGATCCTCAATATGTTGTTAAGTTTATTGCTCCCCACATAGCATGGGAGAAAGAATAGGGGAAGAATTGATACCTAACCATCTTTTTATATGTGCATTTTACATTTTCTTTGCCGAAAAGTATACGAGTATTATACAGCAAGAAAGGATTATATCAAATATACGGAGGATAAAACAGTTTTACCCGACAAAATGAATAAATCCACTTGTAATGTAAAGAATATATGTGCATATAAAAATCACATAATTATATATTGACATTTTAAACCAAATATGATATTATAATAAAGTCGCAGACGACGGACATATGGAGAGGTATCGAAGCGGTCATAACGAGGCGGTCTTGAAAACCGTTTGTCCGAAAGGACACATGGGTTCGAATCCCATCCTCTCCGCCACATATTTATCCCCGGTATCCTCTGATATCGGGATGATAAATTCACTTTTGGAGGATTACCCAAGTGGTGAAGGGGATCCCCTGCTAAGGGATTAGGTCGGGAAACCGGCGCGAGGGTTCGAATCCCTTGTCCTCCGTAACAAAAGAAGCCGCATTAATGCTGAACTATCAGTATTAATGCGGTTTCTGCTTTTTTGATTATTTCTTATAAACGGCAAAACGTGCATTTTTTTAAACAATTAATAACATATATTTAGTAGGTTTTCGAGAGACGAATTAAAATTTTTGACATATGCTTCACCGAATTGCCGGATAAGTGAGCGGACATTTGATAATTCATCTATAAAAAGTTTATTTTTATATATGACTGCCTGATTTTAAATATCAGGATATGTAGGTAGGTTAATAGCTTTTTTCCATTATTAATGAAGGACCGTGCCCCGCTTTCCATTATATCCTCGGATGTATTGCATGAATATGAATAATGATATACTTCCACAGGTATATTCAATCTTTTGAAGTCCATTTGCCGACAAGTCGAACCAAAAGGCCTCTTATAATAACGAAGTTGACTTGTGATATATTGATTTTAGTAAAATCGCTTCTGACCCGATCATAAGTTGAAACAGGTGAAATTCTTGCAAATTCATCATCATATACCATAGTAAAGACAGCGGACAAGGAGGCATCGACGGAGGCTCTTGAGGCAGATAAGGAAAAGCTTAATGACGGTCGGTAATACCTATAACGATAGCAGTTTGTCTAAATTTAATGATGCAATAGCTAACGCCGAAGCGGTAATTGCGGACGAACAGGCTGATTCCGATACAAATAAGAAAAGAAGTAATTATTATAGGATGTTGAAATAATAACCATAAGCATCTGAAGGGAGTATTTCATAAATATAAAAGCTCCGAATGGAAATATTAATAATATATATTTATATGAAAAGCAGGCGATGGGGAATATGTATTCATACCACAACACAATAAAAAAGAGGATAAAAAACGGTGAGTTAATCGGTTTTGATTATGTTGAAGATTATAAGGATATTGGTCATTGCCTATTGCTGCATTTTAGTACACCGCCCTTTGAGCGGCCGATAAGACCGCATAAATATTATATGTATCAGGATATACTCGGTAATTGGAGTAAGAATAAATAGAAACTCCCCATAACGATATACTCTACTATCGCTTATGGGGA
>CANRDH010000026.1 GCA_947629295.1 uncultured Clostridia bacterium | reverse complement strand
TCATGCATTGTTTATTTTTACTTAAATATAATACCATATTTAGGTTAATACGTCAAGAACGTAAAAATAATTTCATTTATTTTGCATATTTTAACGATAAATAATAAAAGTATTATTATAATTTTGCCTATTAAAAAATTAAGCTGCCATATATGAATACGACAGCTTAATTTAAAGTGTATAATTAATTATACAATGTCCTGGTTAAACGTAACAGGAATATTTTCTTCAATTTCCACATCCCTGTATCTCGGCATACCCGTTCCTGCCGGAACCAGTTTACCGATAAGAACATTCTCCTTAAGTCCCATAAGCGGGTCAACCTTACCCTTTATTGCCGCATCAGTAAGAACTCTTGTTGTTTCCTGGAATGATGCTGCGGAAAGGAAAGAATCAGTTGCAAGAGACGCCTTTGTGATACCGAGAAGGGTGGGGGAGTAGCTGGCAAGAATGAGACCTTCCTCGCCTGCGGCAATTCTCTTTTCAATCTCATCATTAGCCGCATAGAATGTTCCCTTGTCCACAAGTGAGCCGGGAAGAAGATTAGTGGAACCTGCATCCTCTATACGCACTTTTTTCATCATCTGGCGTACAATAACCTCGATATGCTTATCGTTGATATCAACACCCTGCAGACGGTATGCACTCTGTACCTCTTCAATGAGGTAATCCTGAACGGCAGCCGCACCTTTAATATTTAGTATTTCATGCGGGTCTACAGAGCCCTCAGTAAGGAGGTCGCCGGCCTCAACCATCTGACCGTTTTTAACCTTAGTACGTGCGCCAAAGGGAATAAGATATGTCTTGCTCAGAGGTTCGTTATTTTCTGTAAGATCAGTGCTTGTAATAACAGCATTTCTGTCCTCAAGCCTTACCTGACCGCTTATTTCCGTAATTATAGCGATATGCTTTGGTTTTCTTGCCTCGAAAAGCTCCTCAACTCGTGGAAGACCCTGTGTGATATCCTCGCCGCCTGCAACGCCTCCGGTGTGGAAGGTACGCATTGTAAGCTGTGTACCCGGTTCGCCTATGGACTGAGCTGCGATGATTCCGACAGCTTCACCTATTGTGACAGGCATACCGTTTGCAAGGTTGGAGCCGTAGCATTTTCTGCATACGCCGTGTTTAGCACGGCAGTCAAGGATAGAACGAAGCTTGACGCTTGTTGCTCCGGAATTGACGATTAAATCCGCGTCATGGTCGTCCATGATTTTGTCGGAGGAAACAAGAACCTCCCCGGTCTGCGGATCGCAGTAGTCCTCACATAGATATCTGCCCTGAAGTCTTTCATGCATTGACTCTATGATCGAGTCGCTGTCGTTTGAATGTATAACCTTGACAGAGGGTGTTTTCATATCCTTGAGAATCTGTATATCTCTTTCCGTAATAAGCTTTCTTGCGGGTACAAGAATCCTTCCCTCATCATCGCAAAGGTCGTCAATAAGCCTTCTGCCTTTAAGTGTTTTATCGAAGGAATTATAGGTTTTTACTATAACCTCATCCGTGCCCTCGACCTGATTTCTGATATTCACGGAGGTCACTCCGGCTTTTATTATATTATCTGCATCAGTTTCCGATATGACGCAATCCCTGCCTGTAATGATATCCCCTGTGGTTGAGTCTATAATATCCTCTGCTGGAAGCTGACCTACAATGCGGCTTCTCATTGAAACGAATTCCTCATACGGTCTTATTCTTATATCCGTTATATTAGCAGCGAGTATTGCGTCTACATCCGCCCTTGTCATAATTTTTTCAGTCGGTATAAGCAATGCTCCGGAGTTGGGGTCATAGAAGTTCTCAAAGAGGTGGTTGCCTACCAGATTTTCATAGGAAACGGTTACCTCTTCTCCGTTATCTGCGCTTGCCTGACGTATATCATATACGACAATACCTTCCTTAGTTCCGCAGTCCTCTTCGCGTATAATAACATCCTGCGATACATCGACAAGACGTCTTGTAAGGTAACCTGAGTCAGCCGTACGCAAAGCAGTATCGGCAAGACCCTTACGCGCACCACGGGAGGAAATGAAGTATTCAAGTATATTAAGTCCCTCACGATAGTTTGCACGGATAGGAATTTCAATCGTTTTACCTGACGTATTTGCAATCAGTCCACGCATACCGGCAAGCTGTCTTATCTGGCTCATGGAACCGCGGGCACCGGAATCTGCCATCATGTAAATCGGATTATATCTGTCAAGGTTCTGCTTAAGTGCATCCGTAACATCGTTTGTTGCCTTTTCCCATATGGATATAACCTTTGCATAGCGCTCCTGATTTGACATAAATCCACGCTTGTACATCTTTGTGACCTTATCTATTTCCTGCTCTGCTGCCGAAATGATCTCCTTTTTCTTCGGAGGAATCGTTGCGTCGCATACAGCAACGGTTATGGCGCCCTTTGTGGAATATTTATATCCCTGTGCCTTGATTTCGTCAAGTACCTGGGAGGTGATTTGCGTACCGTGCTTTTTGATACATTTGTCTATAATTTTTCCGAGCTGCTTTTTGCCGACAAGGAAGTCAATCTCATATTTAAGGAAGCTTTCCTCCTTAGTTCTGTCAACATAGCCAAGATCCTGAGGAATAGGTCTGTTGAATATAATTCTTCCGACCGTTGTATCAATAAGCTGTGATATTTTTCTGCCATTGAGTATTCCCTCACGGCGCACCTTTACTTTTGCATGAAGGGCGATAACTCCTGTCTGATATGCCATGATAACTTCATTTGTATCACGGAATATTTTTCCTTCGCCCATTTCCCCGTCTTTGTCAAGTGTCAGATAATATGAACCGAGAACCATATCCTGAGTCGGAACGGTTACAGGTTTACCGTCTGAAGGCTTGAGCAGGTTATTTGCGGCAAGCATAAGGAATCTTGCTTCTGCCTGTGCCTCTGCCGAAAGGGGAACATGTACAGCCATCTGGTCGCCGTCAAAGTCTGCGTTGAATGCTGTGCAGGCAAGAGGATGAAGCTTAAGCGCCTTACCCTCAACAAGTACGGGCTCAAATGCCTGAATACCGAGTCTGTGAAGTGTTGGAGCACGGTTGAGCATTACGGGATGACCCTTTATAACTCTTTCAAGTGCATCCCATACCTCCGGCTGTGCTCTTTCAACTGCCTTCCTTGCTGCCTTAATATTGGCTACGGAATTGCTTTCAACAAGAATCTTCATAACGAACGGCTTAAAAAGCTCAAGAGCCATTTCCTTAGGAAGACCGCACTGATACATCTTAAGCTCAGGACCAACGACGATAACAGAACGTCCGGAATAGTCAACACGTTTACCGAGAAGGTTCTGGCGGAAGCGTCCCTGCTTACCCTTAAGCATATCTGAAAGGGATTTAAGGGAACGGTTGTTCGGACCGGTTACGGGTTTGCCGCGTCTGCCGTTATCAATAATAGCGTCAACAGCCTCCTGAAGCATACGCTTTTCGTTTCTTATGATCATTTTCGGAGCATGAAGCTCATTTAGTCTTTTAAGACGGTTATTTCTGTTTATGACCCTGCGGTAAAGATCGTTAAGGTCGGAGGTTGCAAAACGTCCGCCGTCGAGCTGTACCATAGGACGTATATCCGGCGGTATGACAGGAAGCACATTCAGTATCATCCACTCGGGTCTGTTGCCTGAAATGCGGAAGGATTCAACAACCTCAAGTCTTTTGAGAAGCTTTATTTTCTTCTGACCCGTAGCATTTTCAAGCTCTGCTTTCAGCTTTTTGGACTGTTCCTCCAGGTCGATTTCCGCAAGGAGCTTTTGGATTGCCTCGGCGCCCATCAAAGCCTCAAAATCGTTTCCGTATTTCTTTTCAAATTCTCTGTACTCAGTTTCCGTGAGAATTTGCTGTTTTCTTATCTCACGCTCGGCAAGAGAATCGGGTTTGACATAGGTTACGATATATTTTGCAAAATAGAGGACCTGTTCAAGGTTTCTCGGTGTTATATCATCCAGCATAAGAGCCATTCTTGACGGTATACCCTTAAAGTACCATATATGAGATACTGGAGCGGCAAGCTCTATATGTCCCATACGCTCTCGTCTTACCTTGGATTTTGTAATTTCAACATGGCACTTTTCGCAGATTCTTCCCTTATAATGGATTTTCTTATATTTACCGCAGTGACATTCCCAGTCCTTTGTCGGACCGAATATGGCTTCGCAGAAAAGTCCGTCCTTTTCCGGCTTTAGTGTACGGTAGTTTATTGTTTCGGGTTTTGTTACTTCGCCGTAGGACCAGCCCTTTATTACGATTTCTTCCTCCTCACCCTGTTCGTTGATAACGGTTTTTACTGTTTTATCACGCATCATTTCGGGAGAGGCGAGTCCTATTTTTATTGAACTGAATTCATTAAATTCCATACGTCAGCGATTCCCCTTTCGATTAAAAATTATCCTCATCGTCATTTCCGTCGATATCGGCAAAATCATCGCCGTCAAAGCCGAATTCGCTGTCGTCAAATTCGTCCTTTTCTATGAGTTCATCCTCGCCGTTTTCGTCCTTATACTGATAGCCTTCAAGCTCTGCGTCGTTGTCAGTCATAACGCTCTTTTCGTCGAGAATACCGCTGTCTGCGGGTGCATCGTCATCAAGATCAACAGAAAGGTCAATTTCGTTGTTATCCTTGTCATATACCTTTATATCAAGTGCAAGCGACTGGAATTCCTTTATAAGCACCTTGAAAGATTCAGGAATACCGGGCTTAGGTATATTCTGTCCCTTTACAATAGCTTCATAGGTCTTTACACGTCCGACAACATCGTCCGATTTGACCGTGAGTATCTCCTGAAGTGTATAAGCTGCGCCGTATGCCTCAAGTGCCCATACCTCCATTTCACCGAAACGCTGTCCGCCGAACTGTGCCTTACCGCCGAGAGGCTGCTGTGTTATAAGAGAATACGGACCTGTCGAACGTGCATGGATTTTATCGTCAACAAGGTGATGCAGCTTAAGGTAATACATATATCCTACCGTTACGGGATTATCGAAATATTCTCCCGTTCGCCCGTCCTTAAGACGTACCTTGCCGTCCTCGCTTATTCCCGCATCTCTGAGACACTGGAATATATCCTCCTCATGCGCACCGTCAAATACCGGCGTCATTATCTTCCAACCGAGGGCCTTTGCGGCATATCCGAGATGCACCTCAAGAACCTGACCTATATTCATTCGGGAAGGAACGCCGAGAGGGTTAAGAACAATATCAAGCGGTCTTCCGTTGGGAAGGAAAGGCATATCCTCCTCAGGAAGTATCCTTGAAACAACGCCCTTATTACCGTGACGGCCGGCCATCTTATCGCCGACCTGAATCTTACGCTTCTGCGCAATATAGCATCGCACTACCTTATTTACACCGGGAGAAAGCTCGCTGTCTGGGTCCTCTTTATTAAATACCTTTACATCGACGATTATACCGTATTCACCGTGAGGTACACGCAGGGAGGTATCTCTTACCTCTCTTGATTTTTCACCGAATATTGCACGGAGAAGTCTTTCCTCAGCAGTAAGTTCGGTTTCACCCTTAGGTGTTACCTTACCTACAAGGATATCGCCGGAATGGACCTCTGCGCCGATATGGATAATACCGTTTTCATCAAGGTCACGGAGCTGATCCTCGCCGATATTTGGAATCTCCCTTGTTATTTCTTCGGGGCCGAGCTTTGTATCTCTTGCCTCTGTTTCATATTCCTCTATATGGATTGATGTATATACGTCATCTCTTACAATTTTTTCGTTAAGGAGAACGGCGTCCTCATAGTTATAGCCTTCCCATGTCATAAATCCGATAAGAGCATTCTTGCCGAGTGATATTTCTCCGTTACATGTAGCAGGACCGTCTGCAAGAACCTCGCCCTTTACGACTCTCTGTCCCACATCTACTATCGGAACCTGATTTATACAGGTGCCTTGGTTGGAACGGCTGAATTTGGTTACCTCAAAGGTCTGGATCCTGCCTGAATCGTACTGTACCTCAATTTCTCGTGCACTTACGGATTTGATAACGCCGTCTTCCTCGGAGAGTATACATACTCCCGAGTCTACGCCCGCCTTATATTCCATACCCGTTCCGACAATCGGAGCCTCGGTTACAAGAAGCGGTACTGCCTGACGCTGCATGTTTGAGCCCATGAGGGCACGGTTTGCGTCATCGTTTTCAAGAAAGGGGATCATAGCTGTGGCTACGGATACGACCATTTTAGGCGAAACATCCATATAATCTGCCTGAGAACGCTCTACCTCGACAAATTCATCACGGTGTCTTCCGACGATTTTGGCATTTACAAATCTGCCTTCCCCGTCAAGCGGCTCATTCGCCTGCGCCACTATATAGTTATCCTCAATATCCGCCGTCATGTAATCAACATGATCGGTTACAATTCCGGTCTCCTTGTCTACCTTGCGGTACGGAGCTTCTATAAGACCGTATTCGTTTATCTTTGCAAAGGTAGCAAGATATGAGATAAGTCCGATATTGGGTCCTTCGGGAGTTTCGATAGGACACATTCTTCCGTAGTGAGTATAATGTACGTCACGTACTTCAAATCCCGCTCTGTCTCGTGAAAGACCTCCCGGGCCGAGCGCCGAAAGACGACGCTTATGTGTAAGCTCAGCAAGCGGGTTATTCTGGTCCATGAACTGTGACAGCGGCGAAGAACCGAAAAATTCTTTTATAGCCGCCGTGACCGGTCGGATATTAATAAGGGTCTTGGGGTCGATATGATCGTAATCCTGAGCCTGACTTGTCATTCTTTCCGTGATAACTCTCTGGAGTCTTGTGAATCCGATACGGAATTGGTTTTGAAGAAGCTCTCCGACGGAACGTATTCTTCTGTTTCCAAGGTGGTCGATATCATCAGTAGTTCCGATACCGTGAGAAAGTGTGAGCATATAGCTTATCGTAGCGTAGATATCGTCAACAATAATATGCTTTGGAATAAGAAGGTCCTTATTCTTCTTAAGCTCAAGCTTAAGATCCTGTTCGTCAAGTCCCTTTGAAAGTATTTCTTTAAGTACTACCCAACGCACCTTTTCGTTTATTCCGCATTCCTCTTTAGCATCGAAGTCAATATATTTTGATATATCAACCATACCGTTGGAAATTATCTTTACTTCTTCCGGCTGTTCTTCATTAATCGTAGCCTGAGGCTTTACATACGCAACGGTTATGCCCATATTTTCTATTTCCGCTGCTCTTTCCTTTGAAATGAATTCTCCTTCCTCGGCTATAAGCTCTCCGTCCTCGCTGATGATTGGTCTTGCAAGCACCTGGTCGGCAAGTCTGTTTGCTATACCGAGCTTTTTGTTGTATTTATACCTTCCTACCCTTGACATATCATAACGTCTTGCGTCAAAGAAAAGGTTATTTATATGAGTCTGTGCAGCGTCCTTTGTTGCAGGCTCACTGGGGCGCAGCTTTTTGTATACTTCCTTAAGCGCGTCCTCTCCGTTTGTTGTATTATCCTTTTCGAGTGTGGCGGTTATAAGCTTATCCGCACCGAAAAATTCAATTATTTCGGAATCGGTTTCAAGATTGTTTTCATAACCGAGTGCTCTTATGAATGTTGTCACCGGAAGCTTGCGGTTTTTATCTATACGGACATAGAATACATTGTTTGCGTCGTTTTCATATTCAAGCCACGCACCCCTGTTAGGAATGGCAGTTGCACTGAAAAGCTTATTTCCGTATTTATCGTGATCCATTTTATAGTAAGCGCCGGGCGAACGTACCAACTGGGAAACTATGACACGTTCCGCACCGTTTATAACAAAGGTACCGCTTGGCGTCATAAGCGGGAAATCACCCATAAAGATATTATCATGTACCTGAACTTCACCGTCAGGCTTGGTAAGCTGTACCGTTACCTTAAGGGGAGCGGAATATGTAGCATCTCTTTCCTTACATTCTGCTATGCTGTAATTAGGCTTTGACACGTCAAGCTTGTAATCCACAAAATCAAGAACAAGATTGCCTGAAAAATCGGTTATTCCGGATACATCCTCGAATACCTCCTTGAGACCCTTTTCAAGGAACCATTTATAGGAATCCTTCTGGATTTCTATAAGGTTTGGCATTTCAAGAACCTCGTCAATGTGGGAAAAGCTCATTCGTTCGGTGTTGCCCAGCCGAACGGGTCTGACGTTTACCATACAATCACTCCATTCAAATTTCTGCTTTGATGAATATGTTTGCACCTTTTACTGCATGAAAATTGGTACTTGATTTTTTTGAATATTTGTGCTAATATGCATTTGAGTTTTGAGTTAATATGTTGCTTAAATAATCAAAAATGCGTACTTTTCTACAATGGTGCATTTTAAAATTATAGCATAGTCCGCAGCCGCTGTCAAGTGTTTGACGGCGCTTTTCTTATTTTTTAAAGTATTTTATCTTTTTTATAAATTTTCGTTGTCGAACGGCAGAGGAAACACACGGGGGCGTGGTAATAAATTTAAGGAGTAAGAAAATTGCCCGACCGTTTGCAGCCGGGCAATTTTGTATGTCAGTAAAGACATTTAATGAATCTGAATATAGGTTTTTTATACCATTTTAATTGCTCATACAGATATTTTACAGCTTTATCATATATTTTGCGGACAAATTCCGTATCTTCATTGTTGGCGGCACATTCGGAGAAATTGTCCTCCTGCAATATCTGTATAAGACGTACCGAATCATTCTCATCAATTATCGGAACAGCCTCGCAGAATGCTTCGGAAAAATCCGCCTCTGAGCCGTTGAGCTCTGTCAGAAAACCGCTGTAGTGCAAAGCCCTTATAAGCCTGTCAAAGACACGTCTGCATCCCATAGAAGACTGCTTGTTGAGGAAGAATCTCCATCTGATAACTGTGAAGATAATTACTGCCAAGACAAGACCCGATAATGCGATCAAGACTATCTGTGTTAAAGATAATCCTTCTGAGACATCGGTATTGTCTGTATGAGCAGTCGTATCGGTTGTATTGCCGAACCGCCAGCCGTACCTTTTCATTATACGCTCCATTTCGTTATGATCATAGCCCGGATATTGAGCAATCATATCGCCGTCCGCCGTAGGTGTTACCTCGACAGGAACCCATCCGTAATCCTTGAGGAATATTTCAACCCATGCATGAGCGGAACGGTCGGTTACCTCAGTTCTGTATTCATAATCGTTGGAGGTGCTTTCGGGATCATCTATCGGGGAAAAACTGTCGGGATCAATAACATATCCCGTTACATATCTTGCCGGTATTCCGTACATTCTGTACATCATTGCGGCGGCGGTAGCAAAGTGTACGCAATAACCCTTATGGTTTTCAAAAAGGAAATATTCTATTGTATCCTTGTTATAGGGGACAGTACCGGGAGTGGTGGAATAATCGGCATGAGTCTGCAATGTGTACAATATAAATGTAGTGATGTCGTTAAGCTCGCTCAGTTCTGTTTCACTGCATAGATTGGTTAACGACGGCATATTCTCATACGGTACATATGTATACTCATTTTGTATTTTGTTAATATATGAATCTATAAAATTCTCATATGTTTTGCTTCCCCGCCATTCATTGTCCGAATAAAGCTCCTTTGCGGTGTTTGTATCTCCAAAGGCAGTGCTGTATGTAAAGGAAACATTTTCCGCTCCGGTCTGTATTTCATTCACGCTTTTTGCGGAGTAATACGGGATCAGAATATTAAGGAATTTTTTTTCGTATGGAGCTATACATATTCTGTTGCCTTTTTTAGATTCTGATAAATCGGTTGTAATGCTGTCGCTGTATACGGCGTTTACAGGGTCGGAGCTGTCGGAAAGAATTTGGGTCGGATAATTGGGAAGCTCGTCAATATTGATATCTAAGCTTTTATCGTCTTCCAGATTGATTGAATACTGAACACTCTTTTGGAAATAATTGATTTTTATATATAACAAATTAGTACCGTAAACTTCCATTTGCTGCGGGTTTTCTGCATTATCTACGGAAACACTTTCGATCTTTTCGTATATTCCATGCTCATTAAGCACTTTCTCAAAGTCGGAAAAAAAGCCTTTTATCTCTTCGTTTATAATGCTGTTGATAAAAGGTTCGCGGAAATAAGTACTGTTGCTTTTTGAACTGTTGGGCTTTAGGTAAGAAATATTCAAATCATCTCGTTCCGGAGTATAATCGGACGCGTAAAGTAAGGTCGTGCTTTCCGCATTGTATACCGGATCCTGCTGAATGAAGCGTTCAAAGGCATTTTCCCAGCTATCTCCGTCATATCTATCTCCTACGAATGCCTTGAGATACAGACGATTGGCGGGCGCGTCAACGATATCCGCCGTAAACATTATTTCGCCTGTTTGTCTCAGATTCCCTCTGTTTATTGCACCGTCCAGTACTCCGTTTTCGTCATTTTTGGAGAAATTACTGACGATATCCTGTATTATCCCGTCTACATAATGAACCTGAGAGAGCATATCGTCCTCATATATGTTTTCAATTATAAAAGCAGGTAAAAAGCATACAAGAAAAGCCCCTGCAACTATAAGAGTGCTTATAAAGTTTATCCTCGCTCCTTTTTTTATAATAAGGCTTTTTCTTTGCGAGGGAACACTCATATTAAAAACAAGAAATCCGAATTGGAAAACCGTTATCATAATAACGCTGACAGGGGTAAAGCTTATTCCTACGGTCGGCCCGAATATTAATATACCTGAGCATAAGAGAAACATTATTGAATGGTTTCTCGAAACAAACTCCAGAGTGAATACAAGCAATACCAACATATATGCAAGAATTATAATAAGGTAAGTCGGGAGTTGGTAGCTGCCGCCGCTGTAAATATCCCTTATGCTTGCGGATACGGTGTTCATATCCAAAAGTATAAACAAAAAAGCTGCCCCGCAAATTGTTATTACAATTCTGTTAAAGTATTTGTTGTGGTGGATATATATATACCAAAGCAGTGTGCTGAACAATATGACGGCAATTTCTGCAATTCCGAAATAGACTTCAGTTATTTTAAATACCGTGTTAGCCGCAATCATTATACCTATAATCCCTATAAGGTACAGAATCAGAAGTGCGGGTGAGCTGTCGGGCAGCTTTCTGAGGCGTTCTGCTTCACGCTTTTCGACTCTTGACAGATTGCTGCCGGTGGTTTGTATTTTTATATTTTTTATACCGCTCACCTCCTCAAATCAAACACATTGTACATAAGCTCATTTTCCACATTTCCCTGATTGAAAGAATAAATATGTTCTCCGTTAAAATACCACTCAAGCTTTGCATTAATAACCATTCCGCTGTTGTTGTGTATATTGATTCCGCAGGAGAATTCATCTCCCGAGCATTTCATATCTGATTTGTATATCTGCGTCGCAGCCTCGTAAAGCGTCTGCCTGTCGGATATTTCCCGATTTCTCATGCCGCCCGCCTTTTTGTCAAACCAATGAAGCTTTATTATAACATCCTTTTCTATAAGCGCTGCGGTTATGGAAAAAATCAGCTCATACAGTGAGTCAAGCAATTCCGTGGTAAGCTCTGTATCCGATGTATCCGCAATAAGGTCAAATATATAATCATTTTCCTTATTATATTCTTTTATCCACAGCTTATCGGTTTTTGCACTCAGATTTCTATGAATATGCCTCATCAGATCGCCCTCGCGGTACTCCCTTAAAAGACGGATTTCACTGTGGTCATCTCCGGATTTGTCCGAAGACGAATCTGTCACAGGGTTGGATGTATATGTACCGAAAGGGGGCATAAGCAAATTTATCTCTTTGGGTTTGGGAAGCACAAATATTTCATAAGGCTTGCCATTCAGCTTCTTTGAGTTGGAAAAGAAGCCAAGATAATCATATACCCTGATTTTTTTTAGGCGTACATTTATAAGACCGCAATATGGTGCAGTATAATAAAACATTGCCTGTGTATTACCCTGTGATATGCCGGAGGCGCTGCCGTTGAGCTTCTTAATGCTCCCTTTTTCGGATGTCAGGTATTTCATTTCTATAATTACTGAAAAGCGGTTTATAGGAAGCGAGCTTTTGTTTTTTGCCGTAAGCTCAAGGGGAGCTTCCGTATCCTTTAATATCAGGCTGTTTTGTGATGGAATATGCACGTCGGCTTTGCGGCCTATAATTCTCGAAAAGATAAATGCGATGACGGCAATCGCCGATGCACAAACCACTGCTGCCAGAACCGTTGGCTGCATATTCATTCCGGCAAAATACCATGCGCCGAACAAAATGATAAATGCCGGAAATTTTCTCATGCTTTTGCCCCCATATAAGGCAAATCCACCGTTTGTATGATGTTCCTTATTATACTTATCTTATCTATACTTCCAAGCTTAGCGGATGAATTGGTTATTATTCGGTGAGTGAGAACATAGGGGAGCTGAGCCTGTACATCGCTCGGTACAACGAATTTCCTTCCGCGCAGCCATGCAAATGCTTTTGACAGTTTTACAAGGGCTATTGTCGCACGCGGACTTGCGCCTCTTTCAATATAAGGGTGGTTTCTCGTTGCCGCTACAAGCTGGAGCATATAATTGTAAACTTCGTCTTTTATATATACATTATGTATATCGTCTTGCATTTCCGTAAATATATCTGTTGTCAGCACAGGAGCTATATTCTGTAAACGGGAATGTGAGCCTGTTGTGCGTGCGATTTCCAACTCACTTTCAAAATCGGGATATCCAAGTGACAGATTAATCATAAATCTGTCTATCTGTGCTTCGGGAAGAAACTGAGTTCCGCTTGCACCCGAAGGGTTTTGTGTTGCTATAACCAGAAACGGGGACGGAACCTCTCTTGTTACTCCCTCGACCGATACCTTTCTCTCCTCCATAACCTCAAGGAGGGCCGATTGGGTTTTCGGAGATGTACGGTTTATTTCATCCGCAAGCAAAATATTGCAGAATACACTTCCGGGCTGATATACAAATTTATCCTTATCCCTTCTGTATACCGAAAATCCCGTCAGATCCGAAGGCATAACGTCCGGTGTAAACTGTACTCTCTTACATTCCATGCCCATAGCTGTGGAAAAAGCAAGTGCAAGTGTGGTTTTGCCTACTCCGGGTATATCCTCAAGAAGTACATGACCGTTTGACAGAAATGCAGTCATGATTTCAAAAATCTCGCTTTCCTTTCCCAAAATAACCTTATTTACCTCATTCAGAACCTTATGTGCTTCTTCAATATGCTCCAACATTAATCATCACGCTCCGTCTATTATGATGTAAAAAAACAAAGTGCCGCCCCGGTTAAACTATAATATCTTCGAGTCTGAATTCTATGACCTTTGACAGATTATCAAGCGTTAATTCTATTTGTAATCCTATTTTTCCGCCGCTGCAAAATATTGTCGGTACATCCGCCGCCGAGGAATGAATGACGGTTTGAAAAAATTTTTTCATTCCTATCGGAGAACAGCCCCCGTGGATATAACCTGTAAGTCCGAGAAGTTCCTTTGATTTCAGCATTTCCACGGATTTTTCACTGACAGCGCAGGCGGCCTTTTTTAAATCAAGATGTTTTTCCACGGGAACCAGAAAAACATAATGCTTTCCGCTTTTTCCTGTTGTCACGAGAGTTTTGAATACATATTCGGGATCTTCTCCAAGCTCTGCCGCAACGTCACAGCCTGCTATGGAATCGCTGTAATAATGTTTCTTATATGGAATTTTCAAGCTGTCAAGAAGACGCATAGCATTAGTTTTTATTTCTTTTCCCATGTCTCCGCCCCAATTATAATTATTGTAAGTGACTTCAGAATGACTGTCTGGAAGTAATTATAACATTGTATACATTATATTGTCAATTATTCAAGGAGCATTTGCCGCAAAATTTTCATTTTCTCTTTTAA
>CANRDH010000025.1 GCA_947629295.1 uncultured Clostridia bacterium | reverse complement strand
CGTTTCACTCCCCGAGCCGTTGCAGGCAACCAATGCTCCGCATATACCGACAGATGCTGCCAAAACAATGGCGGCGATAATTATAATTTTCTTTTTCTTCATGCCGGACATCCCTTTCTGTTAATTTTGATAAGAACATTATGTTGGTCGGAATAGAACACTCCGATTTTTCAAATAATGTAATCTTGATTATACTACACATAAAAAGTTTTTTAACAAAAAATACAAAATTTATAAATAAGGCATTTTTTATGTCCTTTAATATATGCTTCTTGACAATATTAACGTAAAGCATTATAATTTGTATGTGTTATCTGAGATATATTGCGGAGTGAGTATGATAATATGAAAAAAATTTACATAGCAGGCTTCTATGTATTTTATCCCAATACAGGTGAAAAATAGGTCAAAGCATAAAAAAATATGTAATAAATATGGCTTTGAAGGGTTATTACCCCTCGACAATTATTGCAGTAACGCAGCAGAAATATTTTCGGGAAATACCCGAATGATACAAAGCTGAGATATTATAGCAGCAAATATGAATTGCTTTCGTGGGATTGAACCCGACAGTGGGACAGCATTTGAGTTGGGATATGCGTATGCTGTGGGTAAGAAGCTGTCTTGCTGCCTTTGGGATATCCGCACACTCAGGGGAAAGATAGGTGAGACGGATGCCGCGGGTATGATGGTGGAAGACTTCGGCTTTCCTTTTAATCTTATGATTTCCGTACCTACGAGTATCGTACAGGTCAATTTTGAAGATTGTATAAAAAGAATAGATTTGACGAAGATAATAAAATACAGGAGTGATTTTTTTGAACATATGGCTGATGACGGCAATAATAGCAGTATTGATTATGTGTTCTGCATTCTTTTCGGCAACCGAAACAGCATTTTCATCAGTAAGTAAAATACGGCTTAAGAATAAGTCGGAAAACGGAAATAAAAAGGCGGCAAAGGCTCTTTATATAACAGAAAATTATGATAAAGCTCTTTCTACCATTCTCGTGGGAAACAATATTGTTAATATAGCCTCTTCATCTTTGGCGACGCTGATGTTTGTTTCTTTTTTGGGCGATGCCGTAGGCACGATTGTAAGCACAGTCGTAATAACTATTGTCGTGCTTATCTGCGGCGAGGTGATTCCTAAGAATTTTGCCATTGAGAATAACGAGAGTATCTGCATTTCCACAGCTCCCATTTTGCTCTTTATTATGGCTGTCCTGACGCCTTTTAGTTTTGTTCTTCTGAATATAAAAAATGCTTTTGCCAAGGTTGCGGGAAGAAACAGGGATAAGGAAAAGGAGCCGAGTGTTACCGAGGATGAGCTTAAATATATAGTTGAAAGCATTGAAGAAGAGGGTGTGCTTGAGGAACAGGAAAGCGAGCTTGTACAGTCTGCACTCGATTTCGATGATAAAACAGTTTATGATATCCTTACTCCGAGGGTAGATATGACAGCCATAGATATTGATGAGGACAAGGAGAAAATAAAGGAAATTATTCTTGCAGAGCGTTATACAAGAATACCTGTATATAAAGACAATATTGATAATGTAGTCGGAATATTGCATACCCGTGATTATCTTGAAGCTATGCTCGGAAGCGTCGAGCCCGATATAGGAACATTGATACAGCCTGCATATTTTGTATACAGAAGCAAAAAGCTTTCATCTCTGCTTGCTGATTTCAAATACAAAAAGGTTCATATAGCAGTTGTCACGGATGATTACGGAGGAACTCTCGGAATAGCGACAATGGAGGACCTCCTTGAACAGCTTGTAGGCGATATATGGGATGAGGACGAGGAAATAGAGCACAAGTTCAAAAAGCTGGATGAAAATAAATTTGAAATAAGCGGCGATATGAACATAGACGATATGTTGGAGCTTATTGACAAGGATGCCAGATATATTGAATCTGACAGTAAATCCGTCGGTGGTTGGGTAATTGAGCAGATAGGGGACATACCCGAAGAAAATTTCACATTTGAATATAAGGACCTTAAAATTACTGTTAAGGAAATCGAGGATCAGCGTATCAATTCAATAATCTTGATTTATACACCGAAACAAAATGAAGAAAAAATATAAATATCTGAACCCTTGGGATCGTTTTAAGGTTCGTAAAAAATACAGACAGCTCATATTATATTTGATATCTGTGATGTCTGTGTTTTTAATAATTGCCATATATTTGCTGTATATATCGGGTGCATATAACGATGCAAGCAAGAGTTTATATGGTTTTGTCGGAATGTCAGAATTTTCTTCAAATGCTGATGATTATGCGTTTTCCGTACATTTTATCGATGTCGGGAACGGTGATGCAATCCTTATCCACACTGATAGTACCGACATAATGATTGACTGCGGCGAATATACATTAAGAGGCACTTCGTCGGAATATTTACAGCATTTCGGTATTGACGATATTGATTTGTTCATAGCAACACACGGTGATAGCGACCATATCGGAGATTTTACCCATATTGCCGATAAATACGAAATAGGTGAGTTATGGTTCAGTGAATATGACATGAAGAAGGATGAAGAACAGACCGAGGATGAAAAAATTTTTAATAATACCGTAAAAGATAAAAATATTAAAATTACAAGTCCGGAAACAGGAAGATATACAATCGGAGATCTGTCGGTAGATGTTTTATCTCCAAACATGAAATATACGGAGGATAACGATAATTCACTTGTTGTAAAAATAACATATAGGGATATTTCACTGCTTTTTACCGGAGATGCCGGCGAAGCGGCCGAGAATATGCTTCTTGAAAATAATTTTGATATATCAGCCGATATTCTTAAGGTTTCACATCACGGAAGCAAAACAGCTACAACTAAAGAATTTCTTGACGCTGTTTCCCCGGAATATGCCGTAATTTCCGTCGGTACTGATAATAAATACCTTCCGGACACGCATACTGTTGAGAGAATAACCGACAGAAACATCCGACTTTTCCGTACAGACGTTGACGGCTCTGTTATAATTGCTTCCGATGGAAAAAACATAGAAGTGTTTAAGGAAAAGAATTATTGAGATAATTTCCGTTTTGCGTATTACTATTTGAAAAACAGTAATAATAAATAGATAATTTCATCAAAATAAATGCTCTGTTTTTGTAAATATATACAAAAATTAAAAACTTTATTTATTATTAACAAATATTTGTTTTTTTGGTTTATAATTGATTCAAGCATATATTGCACATATGTCAAATTTAAAATTTAGGAGTGATATTATGTTGTGTCCTCAATGTGGAAAAGAGTGTGGCGAAGGATATAAGTTCTGTTTATCCTGCGGCTGCAGGCTGGACGAAAGTATAGTTAATCGGAATACTGATAATAATTTGTACTCACAGAATTTTCAGGGGGTGAGTTATAATGATTTTATACCTCAAATTCCCTCAGACTCATCCGTTGCTGTTAAAAGCAAAGGGGCATCGGGTGCAAAAAAAGGAATTATTATTGGTGTGATTGCACTTCTGGTAGCTTTATTGGGAGTTGCCGCATTCTTCTTTATAAGAAACAGAATGGAAAGGGATTATCTGGTGAACAATCCGACAAAGTATGTTTTTAGTTCATATCAAACATTCTTTAATAATTCCAATTCTGACGAAAATGATCTTTTTGCCATACTTAAAGACTTGGAGAATCAGGGAAGCGTAAAGTTTACGGCTGAACAGAAGGGTAATGGAGGTAACGATGGTCAGCAAATATCATCAGATGTGCAGTTCTCTTATAATATCCCTGAAAATAAGTATTACTTTATGATGAGTGGTAAAAATGCGCCGTCTCAGTTTTCAAATCCGGTAGGTGATACATTATTTGAGATTTACACGGATATAAACAGAATTGACATGAATTTTGACGTGAACGGTAAACAGGGTAAGTATTATATTGACTCAGGTAAAATCAGGGAGCAGGCCGGAAATTCTATTTTTTCACCAAACAGAGATAATGTTCTGAATATAGATCAAGAACAATTCAATGATTTTCTGACACAGTTTGAGAATATTTACCATAAGCTTTCAAGCAATAATGATTCAAATAATGAAATCAACGAATTCTATGATAATCTTTTGAAAAAGATTGAGCAGGATTGCAAGGTTACAGTTGAAGAGGGTGCTACAACAGTAAACGGTAACAGTGTTTCCGTTGACATTGTTACATACACCTTTGGTTATGATTCAATACTCGCAGTTCTTAAGGATGTAAAAGAGGAGATAGTTACTTATTTGACAAATAATGAGGATAAGATAGAAAACAGTGATGAATATATCAAAAATGTTGAAGAATACTTTGATAATCTTATTTCCGAATTTACCGGATCGAGTGAAGCGAAAAGTGTTATGATTGTAGTAAAAAACTATATGAGAAAAGATAATAAAGAGATTGCTAAGCTTGAGTTTGGTCTGAATAATACAAGCTCGAGCTCTCAATCCTCAAATATGCAGTTGACACTTGAGTTTTCAAGAGATCCCTATATGAACATCAACTTTACCGTTTCTAACGGAATGTTCAGCGTTGGTGCTTCGCTGCATAAAGAGGTAAGTGGCGATGTTACATCTTATATTCTCAGCACAAGCTCCAATATGGGTGGCTCACTTCAAAATCAGGAGATTGCAAGACTTGATTATGATGACGCTAATAATAAGCTCACACTAACAGCAGGAGGACAATCGTACTCATGTGACGCTGAGGTAAAGGACAATACTATGACGCTCATTTTTGATGTTCCTGTTGATTCATCATATGGTGTTAAATCCAATAATACTATTTCAATGAAAATTGAAATCTCCTCTGAGCCTAAAATGAATACGATTAATGCTGAGAAGAATCTGTTTGATATAACCAAAGAGGAATTTGAAAGCTTAACCGCTTCAACCTATCAACCGTCTTACGATTATTATAATTATGATGACTATTATGACAATAATGACGGTTACCGTGAAGATACGTTGCCCTTGTTAGATGAAGCAGTATAATAATATTAAATACAAATCAATATTTCATTAATTAATACTTAAAAAAATCAAGCAGTCATGTGTAATTTTGACTGCTTGATTTTATTTTTAGGTTAATTGATATATTCAAGAACTATTTCTTCAATTTTTCCGAGTGCGGAATCAATTTTAGAAATATCTCCGACGCCTGCCATAGCACGTTCGGGCTTGCCGCCGCCCTTACCTCCTACAAGCTCGGCTACGGCCTTTACAATCTTACCGGCATGACAGCCTTTAGTCTGAGCTTTTTTACCTACTGCAACGGAAATATTTGCCTTTCCATCGTCAATACCGAACATTACCGCAATACAATCAGGAGCGGTATCAAGCAGACTGTCAGTCATGTTCTTAAGTGTTGCCGTATTAGTATTAGGGAATTTTGCGGCAGCTATACGAACACCGTTTTTCTCTGCTGCGGAAGAAAGCATATTTTCTACTCCCTGTGCGGAAAGCTTGGATGTCAGTACAGCAATCTCTCTGTCTTTAGACTTCATTTCCTCCATTACCTTTTCGCTTGCTGCGACAAAATTTGACATAGCGGTTGCCCTGAAAAGCTTCATGGATTTTGTTATGATATCCGTAATTTCATTAAGAACAGAAAGAACACCCTTGCCGGTGACTGCTTCAATTCTTCTTACACCTGCCGCCACGGAATTTTCTCCAAGTATGCGGAAAAGCCCGATTTTTGCGGTGTTTTCTATATGTGTACCTCCGCAGAATTCCTTTGAAAATTCGTCAACCATAACAACACGTACAATATCACCGTATTTTTCTCCGAACAGTGCCATTGCTCCAAGCTTTTTTGCCTCGTCTACGGGCATTTCCTTTGTTACTACATCAATTCCCTTGAAAATCTGCTCATTTACAAGATTTTCAACTTTTTTAAGTTCCTCCGGCGTTACAGCTGAAAAATGTGTAAAGTCAAAACGAAGCTTATCGGCTGTAACAAGCTGACCTGCTTGCTCAACATGAGTTCCGAGAACCTGACGGAGTGCAGCCTGGAGAAGATGTGCCGCCGTGTGGTTACGCATAATGCTGTATCTTGTAGTTTCATCAACCTGAGCATTTACAGTATCTCCGACTTCAATAGTACCTTCGGATATTTCACATCGATGCATATATATACCGTTATTGTCCTTAACGGTATCTGCGACCTTAACGAGCGAGTTCTCAGTGGTAAGCGAACCTATATCGCCGACCTGTCCGCCGCTTTCAGCATAGAAGGGAGTCTTATCAAGCACAATGACAACATCATCACCAGTGCCGCCGAATTCAACCTTCTCTCCGTCCTTGACAATGGCAAGAATTTTTGCCTCCGAGCTTAGCCGTGTATAACCGAGAAATTCGGTTTTTTCTATATTGCCGAAATCAACGGTATCACTGAGCCATGCCTCGGCTCCCGCATTTTTCCTTGCTGCCTTTGCACGTGCTTTCTGTTCCTTAAGAAGTTTTTCATACCCCTCAAGATCAACTATCATTCCTTTTTCTGCCGCAATTTCCTTAATCAAATCTATGGGGAAGCCGAATGTATCGTTAAGCTTGAATGCATCTTCGCCCGAAATTCTGTTCACTTCGGATTTTTCTATTATGTCATTAAGGAGAGCAAAGCCTTGATCAAGTGTTCGGCAGAAGGATTCTTCCTCAGTTTTTATTACCTTAACTATAATTTCACGCTTCTCCGAAAGCTCGGGGTATGCGGGATTTTCTGCAATCACCGTATCAACAACTTTATAGAGGAAGGGTTCGCTCACACCGAGAAGTCTGCCGTGACGTGCCGCTCTCCTGAGAAGTCTGCGGAGTACATAGCCTCTGCCTTCATTGGAGGGCATAACTCCGTCACCAATCATAAATGTAACACTTCTTATATGGTCGGTTATAACACGCAGTGAAATATCTGTTTTTTCGTCATCACCGTATTTTGCACCTACAAGCTCGGTTATCTTCCTCATTATATTCTGTACGGTATCAACAAGGAAAAGATTGTCAACACCCTGCATAATGCAGGCAAGTCTTTCAAGACCCATTCCCGTATCAATATTCGGGTGGTCAAGCGGTGTATAATTTCCCTTGCCGTCATTGTCGAACTGAGTAAATACGTTATTCCAGAATTCAACATATCTGTCGCAGTCACAGCCGACCCCGCAGGTTGGTTTGCCGCAGCCGTATTTTTCTCCTCTGTCAAAATAAAGCTCTGAACACGGACCGCAGGGACCCTCGCCATGCTCCCAGAAATTATCCTCTTTACCAAGACGCACTATACGCTCGGGAGAAACTCCGACCTCCTCGGTCCATATTCTGAAAGCTTCATCATCATTTTCATATATTGATACCCATATCTTATCAACGGGAAGATCCAATACATCGGTGCAAAATTCCCATGCCCATTTTGTAGCCTCGTGCTTAAAATAATCTCCGAAAGAGAAGTTGCCGAGCATTTCAAAAAATGTTCCGTGGCGTGCCGTTATTCCGACTCTTTCAATATCCGGGGTACGAATACATTTCTGACATGTGGTAACTCTCTTGCGCGGGGGTGTTACCTCGCCTGTAAAATACTTTTTCATGGGAGCCATACCTGAATTGATAAGCAGGAGGCTCTTATCGTCACGGGGGATAAGTGGAAAGCTCGGAAGCCTCAGATGTCCCTTTGATTCAAAAAAGGAAAGATATTTTTCTCTTAACTCATTAAGTCCTGTCCATTTCATTTTTTATCACCTTTTTTATTATTTTTTTAGCTGTTCAGTCAGTTTGTTTATGGGTGTATAATTCAAAAAATAAACACGAACCCTTTCGTTATGGGACGAAAGAATCCGTGTTACCACCCAAATTGCATACAAAAAAGCCATATGCCACTCAAAAAGCCTTAACGCGGTCGGACGCTGCATTTTTTGCAGGGCTCCGAGTCAGCCCGAGCGTTCTTACACAGGGATATCACACCGTTGCTCCCCTCTCTTTGGTGCAGCCTCCGCTCTTTTTCTCTTCACAGCCGTAATATATTTACTACAATATTATAACTCATTTTTTTCCGATGTCAAGACCTTTTTTAAATCAGCCGAGAGAAAATATATTTATATATTCCTTCATGCTGATAAATTTCTGATAGTACAGTTTTTCTGTTGAAAGCTCAATCTCAAAGTCGGAAAGCTCCCTGTTGAGATTTCTTACCGCTGCTTTAAGACTTTTTACACTGTCCTCCGAAAAACCGTTGATATTATAATATCCCAGCGTAACATGGGGAGTAAGAGGTCTGTCAAGCATCCTTATTTTATGCATAAGCTCATACAAATCGGAAAGCTTGTTGAACTCCTCCTCATTACAGGGAATGAATCCGAGAACGACTGAAGTATTTATCATATTAATAACATAAGTGGCTTTCATTTTTATTTTTTGTACACCGATTGGATTTTCTTTAAGAAGCTTTATAAGATTTACCTCGGCAAAAAACATTTCATCCGCTATTTCATCTATATCAGGGGAATTGTATAAATCATGCAATGTGATGTGATATGTACTTTTTGGAAGTCTTTCACTAAAACACTCGGGAACCTCCTCGAAAAGCTTCTCTGTAAGCTTGTCCACACGTTCCCTTATATTTTTGTCAAGCTCAAATACAACAGTATCCCCATAAAAATCCGAATAACTGTTGTCCGGTCTTACCTTACGCGGTACGGATTTGTTTGGCACGAATGCATTGTCATCCATCATAAGTTCTTCTTTTTCAAATGAGTTTATTCTGTCAAGAAATTCATTATACGTTTCCATATGTCTGCCTCCATATTATAATTATAAAGGATAAATCGTTCTTGTAATATTTCTTTCGGGTATACGATGAACACTGTTCTAATTATTATTCTCGGATATAATCAGATTTCTTACATTCTGCATACGGCTGTCAAGAGAGGCACTTATTTCTGCACAATCAGTCAATTCATGCGAAAGCTTTTCCATCATCTCTTTGGAAATGTTCTTTTTATATCTTAACTTATGCTCAAGACTCGCCCAGAAATCCATAGCAATTGTGCGAAGCTGAACCTCTACCTTAACCAGTCTTTTTTCATTTTCCACAAAAATAGGAACCTGTACAATAAGGTGTAAGCTTCTGTAACCGGTAGGCTTTGGATTTTTAATATAATCCTTTTTTCTTAGAAGAATTATATCGTCCTGCTGCAAAAGACATTCCGCAAGGCGGTATATGTCATCAACAAACGAACATATTACTCGCACACCGGCTATATCATTTATATTTTCCTCTATTGATTCAAGCGTTCTCGGAAGATTTTTTCGTATAAGCTTGCGTATAATACTGTCATAATCCTTTATTCTGGAATGTATTGATTCAATGGGATTTCCGTCATACTTCAGAGAAAACTGCTCATTAAGTACCTTAAATTTTGTTTCTACCTCCATTATTGCACATGAGTAATTTGCAAAAAATTGCTCAACAGGGAGCATTTTTTCCTCAATTATATCAAGGAAATATTCCTCATTAATATTAGCCTGACGTGTAAAATTCACCAGTTCCTTTGCAACCTTATCAGCAGTTTGTAAAAATTGTTCTTCTTTCATTTTTTCATCCCCTTTATTTCTTAACAATAATAACGTATTCTTTGTTAAAAGTCAACAAAAAATCCGTAAAATATTTATGTATAAATAATTAATTTTTACCCGGCAATAAATCACCGCATTTAAGCTTTCTCGCAATTTTAAAAAGCTCTCCCTGCTTTTTTGTTATAATTGCGGTAGTATTCTCATTTTTCGAGCATAGCTCCATAGATATTTTACCCTTACTTATGTATGGGTGACGAAGTATTCTTGAGCCGTTTATTTCCGTATTTGTACGAACAAATGCCATATATGAATATTTTTCATCCTCAAACGGTGAATCTCCGCCTTTAAGCATTTTGTGAAGTCTGCTTCTCTGCACCCTCGCCGTGAAATGACACCAGTCATCGGAAGATATTCTACACTTATTTTCATGCGGACAGGGAGCGGCAATATGTGCACCGTCCTTCAGCAGGATATCTCTTGCTGTACTAAGCCCGGTAAAACCGTCAGGGGTGCCGGGTTCTATGATAATAAGTACTTTATTTGCAGCTTTCCAAAGCCTTTTTATTGTATCAATACGCTGCGAATCCGACAATTCATTGAGGACATATGCCGCAGTCACAAGATCAGCACTATATGGTAGTTCGGAACGTGCAATATCGTGATATATCCATTTTGCATTTTTAAGAGGTGTACTGCCGGATTTCATAAATTCCGCACCAATTGCAGACATTTCCTTTTCACGCTCCAGACATATTATTTCTTCAAGCTCAAGCTGACAATCCGCTGCCCATGCGGCGGCACCCGTACCCGCTCCAATATCAAGAAGTGTTTTTATATCATGTTCCTTTCCTACAGCTTCAAGTGTATGTGAAACAGCCTCTGATACTGCTGCAAAGGTTGCAGGCATACGGGCAACAGAATATACGGCGGCGTCAAGCTTATCTGTAATAAGTCTTTTACCCTTGCCGCTTTCATTTTTATATTTCTTTGAAATGGTATCCGAAGCCTTTTTTAATTCGGATATTGACCACTTGGAAGCATTCATCTCAATTTGGTTTTTAAGCTCAGACGGAAATTCCATTTTTTATACCTCGTCATTGATAATTACATTGTAATAAACTGTATATCAATTATATCATACAGGCTTATATGTTTGCAAATCATATTAATTCCTAAATAATTATATATATGTATGGGGTGAAGTGTTAAAATGGAAACTGTTGAAAAAATCAATTCATTTATCAATGGTATAGTATGGGGACCTTTTATGCTTTGCGTGCTGTTAGGCATAGGTATTTTTTATACATTCAAGCTTCGTTTTTTTCAGATAAGGCATTTTAAATATTGGTGGAACGAAACCTTTATGTCTATTTTCAAGAAAAAAGAGGGGGAAAGGGGAAAGGGGAAAATCTCACCGTTTCAGGCAATGGCTACTGCACTTGCAGGGGCGATAGGAACAGGTAATATTGTAGGTGTCGCCGGAGCAATAAGTCTTGGCGGGGCAGGAGCAATATTCTGGATGTGGGTTGCCGCTGTCTTTGGCATGGCTACCATATTTGCCGAAAATGTACTCGGAGTAAAATACAGGGAAAAAAGAAACGGTAAATATGTGGGAGGCCCTATGTATTATATAGAAAAGGGTCTTCACTGCAAATGGGCGGCTGTGATTTTCGCTGTAATATGTACCGTTGCGGCACTCGGAATGGGAAATATGACGCAGGCAAATTCCGTTTCCGGCGCACTGAGCGCGGGATTTGGCATTTCTCCGCAGATAAGCGGAATTGTAATTGCTGTGGCTGTGGGACTTATAATTATAGGCGGTATAGACCGTATAGCAGCACTTACGGAAAAGCTTGTTCCTGCAATGGCTGTTCTGTATATCCTTGCCGCTGTTATCGTTATAGGTATAAATTTCCGTGAGATACCGGATGCCTTTATTAAAATTTTTACGGAAGCCTTTGATCTACGCTGTGTCGCCGGCGGCTTTATGGGTTACGGTATGGCAAGAGCGATAAAATACGGTATATCAAGAGGCGTATTTTCAAACGAAGCAGGGCTCGGAAGTTCTCCGATAGTCCATGCAGCCGCCGATACAGATGACCCGTACAAGCAGGGAATGTGGGGAATGTTTCAGGTATTTATGGATACCATTATTTTATGTACACTCATGGCTTTATGTATAATCACATCCGGCTTTGATAAATCTCCGCTTGACGGAATAGCGTTGAGTACGGCGGCATTTGAGGGGGCTCTCGGTATTATCGGAAAAATCTTTATTTCACTGTCTATAATTCTGTTTGCATTTGCCACTCTCGTTTCATGGTGCTACTATGGTGAAAAGAGTCTTGAATACCTTACGGGGGGAAAATATATAGGTGTATATCGTTTTGTTTATGCACTGACAGCATATATAGGGAGTATAATGAGTATTTCACTTGTATGGGAAATATCTGATACGCTTAACGGGCTTATGGCTATACCTAATCTTGCGGCACTTATACTTTTATCAAAACAGGTAAATTATAAATCCGATAAAAATTTACTTAGGAAATGAATAAAAGGAAAAATTAATAACTTGTAAATTATATAAAAATAGTTTATAATAGAATAGCATTGGCGGTATGTCCGCTAAATTTTGCCGAAAGCGGTTTATACTATGCAGTTTAATGAATTTGTTGCAAATGATAAATTAATTGAAGAAATAACCGAAGCTGTGAAAACAAATACACTGCCTCATGCCATAATATTTGACGGTGCGAAAGGTACGGGAAAACAGACCCTTGCAAAGATTATTGCACAAAGCTTTGTATGCTCGTCCGATAACCGACCCTGCGGAAAATGTCCTGCCTGTATCAAGGCTATGCATTCATCTCATCCCGATATTTTCACGGCGGACGGAAATAATACAGGTGAGCTTACTGTTGATGCTGTAAGAAATATCCGCGCGGACGCATATATTATGCCAAATGAAGCGCCGACGAAGGTATATCTTCTTTTAAACTGCGATAAAATGCTTGCTCCGGCTCAGAATGCTTTTCTTAAGGTCTTGGAGGAGCCGCCGGCAAATGTTGCTTTTATTATGACTGTAACATCCGCAAATATGCTTTTACAGACAGTTCGTTCACGTTCCCGTTTATATACGCTTTATCCTGCAACACCCGAAGAAGCGGCTGAATATGTTTCACGCTCTTATCCGGAAACAGATTATGGAGATATTCTCCGTGCGGCGCAGCTATGTGACGGAAATATAGGAAAGACTGTCGTGATGCTTGAAAGCGGTGGGGAAGAAGCAAAAAAGCTTGCAGATGAAATATTTGAAGCGGTTATAAAGGGAAACGAATATACCGTGCTTACTCTGACAAACAAACTATCACAAAGCCGTGTTTTTGCGGTAAGTGTTCTTGATTTTCTGATTGAGGAGGCTGCGGAATGTGTTAAAGCGTCTGTCGGAGCAAAAACTAATTCGCCTATTTCTGCTGAGGCGGCAAGGCGAATGACAAAAAGCAAGATATTCAGAATTGCGGAAAATATAGACAGGGCAAAGCAGGTTCTTGAAACAAATGTTAATCTTAATTTTTTCGGCACATGGCTCTCGTCTGTGCTGAAGGTGTAAATATTCGGAGGAAAATATGATTAGTGTAATAGGCGTAAGATTCAAGGATGTAGGAAAAATTTATTATTTTGACCCGGATGGTATAGATCTTCAGGTTGGTGACGATGTTATAGTTGAAACAAGCCGGGGAGTAGAGTGCGGTAAGGTTGCAATGGCAAGCAAGCAAATAACTGATGATAAAATAAGCAAGCCGCTTAAAAAGCTTATAAGAAAGGCTACCCGCGACGATTTGAAGATTGTTGAGGAAAACAGAAAAAAAGAAGTTGAAGCATTTAAAATATGCGAAGAAAAAATTGCAAAGCATAATTTGCAGATGAAGCTGGTTGATGTAGAATATACTTTTGATAATAATAAAATATTGTTCTACTTTACGGCAGACGGCAGGGTTGATTTCCGTGAGCTTGTCAAGGATCTTGCTTATGTATTCAGAACAAGGATTGAGCTCAGACAGATAGGTGTGCGTGACGAAGCTAAAATGCTCGGCGGACTTGGCATATGCGGAAGGCCGTTTTGCTGTAATACATTCCTTGGTGAATTTCAGCCTGTTTCCATAAAAATGGCAAAGGAACAGGGAATGTCACTTAATCCCGTCAAGATATCCGGAACCTGCGGCAGGCTTATGTGTTGTTTGAAATATGAGCAGGATGTATATACCGGTTTGCTTAAAACGACGCCGAAAATCGGAGCAATTGTAGAAACTCCCGACGGAAACGGAAATGTCATTGATGTAAATCTTATCACGGGCACACTTACTGTATCGCTCAATAAAGCACCGGATGCAGCGCCCCATACTTATAATGTATCTGAGGTCAAAATAATCAAGGACGGACAGATACGTCTTGACAGATCCGAGATAGAAAAGCTGAAGAAGCTTGAAAAGGATTGATTTTGTACATCATTATTCAAAAAAGCAAAAGCCTTCGTTTCAGAATAACTCAGGCTTTTGCTTTTTTATTTGTT
>CANRDH010000024.1 GCA_947629295.1 uncultured Clostridia bacterium | reverse complement strand
GAAATCAGTCGTGGAATAAAGATGCAAAGCATTATTGTCAAAAGAGGTCCGAATTTTTTTGTAAGCCTTGCAATAAACGGAATCATGAGGATTATAAATATTGCGAGCGTCATATACCACCATGTTCCGTTAAGCGTAGGAGTGTTGAACAGATATGCCAGACCGGATATATCTACCAGCATATTATAAATACCCGTAAATATATCTTTTGTAAAGTAGACTTTAAGCGGCCGTGAAATAACTATAAACGAAATTATGAATCCGAGTATATAAATTATCCAATATCCCGACATAAGCTTAAAAAGACGTCTGTACAGGTAGTCCTTATACTCTCTTCCGCCAAGGGAATAGTCTTCATTATATTTTTTGACGGTAACTGTCAAACCGTAGCCGCTTAAAAAAACATACATACCTACACATATTTTCAAAAAGTTTGAAACGGTAACTACACTCCACTGGCTGAAAGGATAAAAATCAACATTAAAACCGGCAAATCTATCGGCAGAAAGAAAATTATGGTGCTGTATCATAAAAATAATTGCTACGCCTTTTATAACTAATGTATCTTTTTTACTAAAATTCATTTTTATCATTCCCAACAAAAATTTTTTTAAATAATTATTCCTTATTTATAAATTCAATAATTCTCTTCGCAAGAGCCTCTCTTGAATATCTCTCTGCTATTATATCATAATATCCCTGCAATTCGTCAACTGTGATAAGAGGCAGTGAAAGAATTTTCTTTGTCAGATCCTCATATGAACGTATATACGCCGAGGGTATTTTTTCCATTACCTCTTTTGAGCCTTGATTTTCCTCACAAAAAACCATTTTCCCATTCATAATTCCCTCTATATATGGCATACCGAAGGAGTGATTAAGGGAAAAATCAACCACAGCGTCATGGTTTCTTATCTCCTTAGGTCCGTTATCCGTGCTTCCTTTATAGCACAAATAATCCGAGAGCTTTTCCTCAAGCAGGATATTTATAAATTCGTCTTTGAAATTTCCGGTTCCGTATATATCGATAACAATATTATTAATATTGTTATCTCTCAGATATCTTCCGTAACCGATAAGATTATCTATATCAGCCTTACGGTCTGAGCTTATTCTCAAAAGATAAATTCCCCTATATACAGCCTTCTCCTCAACTGCGGTTATCATATCCCTTGAAACGGAGCGGGATGATTCCAGACAGTTTCCGAGTACTAAATGCCGCTTATAGTTTTTAAAACCAAAGTCATCTATATATTTCTGTCTGTTGGTTTCCGTAACAAAAACGGCTTTATCAATGTCACATTTGTTAAGCTCATCTAAAATATTCGGAAATACCTCCTTAAACATTTCAACGGGACAATGAAAGAAATATATCTTATTCTTTATCATATCGGATTTAGCATTGTTAAGAAACAGATGCAGAGATTCCCTTGTAGAAATGACGGTTTCACTGTTTGTTTCATCAAGCCATTTCTGAAGTCTGAAACCTGCATACGGCTTAAGATTCACTATATCCTTATCATATTTCAGATATGAAAAGAGCTTTTTTCTTCTGTAAAAATGTCTTTTATACAAATTCATCGGACTTTTACTGCACGCATCATAAAAGGCATTCAGGTTAAGTGCATAAGGCATATTACTTGCCTTTTGGTTCTTTTTGAGACATAGGAGTTCAACCATATATCCCTTTTCAAGAAATGCCTCCGCAAGAGAACGTGTCGCAAAAACCGTTCCGCCCAAACCGTAGAAATTATACCCTATAAATGTAATTTTATGGCGCTGAATATTTGCAAAATCCTCGTACATACGCCGGATATGCTTTCCTGCGAGGACATAATCATAATCTATATTTTCGGGAAGTCTTGTGCGGAAGAAAGGATTAATGCCATAATTTTCCGTTACGATTGCTTCAACCAGTTCATCCGGTTTCCTGATATTATATTCATTCAGCTCTTCAATTTCGCAGTAGAGCTTTCTTTTTTTAAGATAATCCTCCATGTCCGGCTGAAAAAGTATAACCGGCTTATTAAGAAAGGTTACATCAAATCCAACAGAAGAGTAATCTGTTATAAGCATATCACACTGCGCAAGCTCGTCCATAACGTCAATATCCGACGCGTGTTTAAAGATTATATGCTTTGACTCATTTTCGCCTTTAAGCATACATATTTTTTTTTCATCAAAAAAATTATGAACACATATTATAATATCCGTAGATGTTCTGTCAAGATATTCAATAAGTTTTTCATCTGTTATAACATTCTTAATCTTGTTCAGCAGTAATTTGGTAGGAAAGTTTTCACCCAGATATTCTCTCCATGTCAGAAACCACAAAATTTTCTTATTGGCAGGTTTGTACTCCTTAAACCTCTTGACAAGCTCCATATATCTCGGGTGATATTCTCCGTAATACATCTGGTAGGGCTTAAAATCGTTTGTGGTTTCAAATGCTTCTTTTACAAACCTGTTATAATATACAAAACGGAATAAATTATTGTTATATGAACGTCCGTTATAGCCGATAACCTTCATGGCGAGCGTTCCATGCTGAAGATATATAAGCGGTCTATGGACGGAAAGGTCAAGTTTTTTTCCGAGTACATTATCCGGTCTTATATCCTTGTAGCTTTGCGCCACAAGAAACATATCAGCTTTTAAATACGACTTAAAATGTGCAACGGTATTTCTCCACACAATGAATGAACGGAGTGCCGCCGGGAGACTGTTATACAATTTTATATTATTTCCGTTTTTTTCAAGTACAAGATATTTGTCAATGTCATCCTGAATATTAACTGTTTCCCTCCAAAAATAATAAGCATTATTATTTGCGGTTTTACTTAAGTTTTCACCTATCAGCCATACATATCTGCCCATTAAACAAGCTCTTCCTCCCAAAAATATCAAAATTCAAACATAATTCTCCATTTACTGATCTGCATAGTATTAAAATTCTTACCCTTGCCACAGAAATATATTGACTAAATTTCATACGAGGATTTTTCGGGCAAAATTTTCTCAAAGCATCCGTTTATTTTTTCCTTCTTTTCTTCAAACTCTATCGTTCTTGGAGTATCATTTATACAAATCATTTTATATTTTTGTCCGGAAATTGCCAGACAGGCATCCCCAAAGTTTTTTTCCTCAATATGAAATACCTCGCCGAATTTGTCGGAACGTACCATATAATCTCCCGTACAGAACTGCCAATATTTAAACAGCCACTGATTCACATTAGATTCCGTGCGGAATTTATCCATACAGGTCTTATCGAGGACCTCATAATATTTATCCCATACATCTTCTAATGTCTGTTTAAGAAGATTCGACGGCAAATGATCGTAATGGAAACCCGGAAACCATTCCCACGGTATAAGGAGAAATGTTTTCATAACCTTTCTCCACCCGTTTTTCAGGCTGAACCATTTCCGAAAATCACGTTTCATTACGGAGCGCTTTTTATCCCTGAATTCCGTATTTATGATTTCCATATTTGAGCCGTTAAAATGCCCCGCACTGTCATGCCCGAAATAAATGCAATTAAGACCGAACGTATCACACGGAAGTCCGTTTTTAAAGAAATCATCGGGAGATACAGGCTTTGTTATAAACATATCATCATTAAAATAAACGAATTTATCCGAAAGACCCGCTATGCGGTGAATATTCAGCTCTATTGTATGCGAGCTGAAGGTCGGAAGATATTTTTCGGGAATATAATCACGATGATTTACAATATTAAGCTTGGGGTGGTCGGTATTAAGCCACTGCGGAAGATGTCCCCATGTTATAAAATGTATCCTATTCACCCACGGAGCAAATTTTTCTGCCGCCCTGAACCAATACTGCAAATTATCCCAATCACGATACCTAACTGTCGAATCGCTGTCCTTCATCTTTTCAGATTTATCATACTCTGCTTTTTCAGCCTGCCATAAGGGGTCGTTTCCGTCTACCCATGCAATAACAAAATCAATTTTCTCTTCTGACATATATTATAACCCCTTAATAGCCCTATAATTACGCTCGCAATTACTTTTATCGTATAAATCGAAAAATTCGTCATGTTTTTTAAGATATTCCTCTTCATTTACAAATTTTTCCCGAGCCGCTGTCTCAAGTTCGTCAAGTGCGCTCTCCAATTTATAACAAACCTTGCCGAAACCATCTTTTTCATAGCTGAAATATCCTTCAGGATATTGACCTTTCCTGAAATCCTCATAATCAAACTGATAATACATAAGTCTTTTTTTCATGTATGCAAAATCCATAGCTATACTTGAGTAATCCGTGATAAGATAAGCAGATTCCTTCAAAAGCTGCTGAACATCATACTCAGGCCACTTAGCCACTGTTATATTATCATCATTTATACTAAAATATTTCAAGAACGGCTGCATATCTCTATGCGGATAAAATACAAGCTTGAGATTATTTTCCGCAAGTATTTCATGCAGCCTTTTGCTGCCGAGAAATCCACTCCAGCCCCTGAAATATTCAGTAGCCGTAAAATCGGACACATCCTCAATCCTGTAAGACGCCGAGGTCGGCGATGCTATCCAGCTCCTCCATGTCGGCATAAGCAAAATCTGATTTTCCTTTATTTCCATATCATGAAGTCCGTCAAGCCTGCAAATACCCAGCTTTTTAACGTAACCCTCGGGATATCCGTATTTTTCGCTGACATATCTCCATTCTCTTTCGGTACTGCATACAAACATCCTCATCATGGTATTTTCATAATAAAGCCACGGCATATCATCCTTTATAATACCATGCTGCAAAAAAATACGTGTGTTTTTAATAATTCTGTTTACCTCAAGAAAATAACAAACCGCCGCATCAGGCTTTCCGCCCTTTTGTGAACTGATATTTTTCTTTGCCGTAAGATATAATATCCAATGCAGAAAGCCTCCGTAATTTACAACCTTACCCAAATCTCTGACTTTTGCATAATCAGGTGAACGCTTACTTATGGCATAAACTGCATCCTGTTCGGGATAATTCTGACATATATATCTGAACAGATAAAACCCGTTATCCCTTGCCTCATTTTTGTTATCGCATATGAGCCACAAGTCTCTGCGAAAGAGCCTGTATATGAGCGCTATAGGCAATGCAAATATAAACAGGAAAATATGCCCTATATCCCCAAGCTTTACGCGCTGAAGCTTTTGAAAAAAGGTTTCCTCCATTTTCCGCACCCCGCCATATAAATATTACAAAACGTCGGGCAATTCCTTTCTGAGACGGTTGTAATTATATATACCCAACACGACGACTAATGCAAATTCCGCAAGGAAAATCGCATTTTCCCACAAGGGGTGAAGTCCGTATTTCATACTTGCGCCATAGCTTGGTGCTTCCCATACCCATTTATTGCAAAGAATGGCTTTTCTGTAAGCATTAACAAAATAAGTCATCGGATTAAAAAGAAGCGCTAAACGAATAGTTTCATTACCTATTCTGTATGAATCATAGCATACACCTGAAAGCCAGAACAAACCTGACATTATCGTGGTAATGAAGCTTGCAAAATCCTTGCTGAAGGCGCTCATTGGAGCAAGTGACCATTGAAGTGCAAGAAAAAACATGAACATCATCGGTGCAAGTATCAGCAACTGCAAATCATACAGACTCGGCTGATATCCGGTAAAGAGCAAATAAATATAGCCCAGAGAAAACAGGAATATATGCACATAGAATTTTGATATCGTAGTATATGTCATTATAACCGATACGGGAAATGAAACCTTTGTGACAAACTGTCTGTTTTCAGATATTGACTTCGAGCCTCTGCTCACAGCATCGCTCATAAAAAACCACGGAATAAAGCCGACAAGAAGAAAAATAAAATACGGCGCACCCATTTCCGTCCTGTCTGCCGAACGCAAGCCTATGGTAAAAGCAAACCAATATACAAAAAGCTGAAAGAGCGGCTTCATAACCGCCCAAAGCGGGCCGAGTATAGCTCCCTTATAGGTTTTTATAAGATCCTCTTTGGCAAGCATAAACGTCTGCTTTGCAAAGCCCTTATGTTCCCTCGGTATCTGCATTATACCCGCCCAAACATTTTTGAAAAAGCGAGATATTTTTCCTCCCTTTTGAGGCGCAAGCTCAGTATCAGTCATAATATTACCTCCGTACTCAGCGGCGAACCGCCATACATTTTTTTTACATCATCAATTTCTCTCTCTGCTGAACCCTCAAGGCTTTTTTCCGGAACGGCAATTCAATTATTCCCACAAATGTTCCTATTCCGTATGTTATATGCAAAAGCGGGAATATAAATATAAGCAGCAGCATATAGGCATTTTTCTTTTTTGACGAGAATACAGCCGCCAACGACATAATAATATCTGCTGTCAGATATACCCCCCCAAGTAGTATAATAGGAAAAAACAGCAGCGGCATACCGCAAAATATACCGATAATTAAAAACACAATACAAAATATTATTGCCGCAGCAAAGCAAAACGGAGCAAAATGGAACAACGAAAGACACTTTGGGCATACTCCTAAGGTAAGTCCTACCCATTTGCCGTTTCCGTACTTTTGCTTCAACATTCCGGACAGCGTGGGTCGTATATTCTGATATGATATTATTTCGTCACTCTGACAGATTTTATACCCGTTCTGTCTTATCCTCCAATGCAGCTCATTATCCTCAGTCCGGCCTAGATTTTCATTGAATCCTCCGACTTTTTCAAAAACCTCCCGACGGTACGCCCCATGGAAAAGTGAAGAAACATATTTTTTCCCCTCTCCCTGCCTGCGATAACCGGCAAATGAGCTGCCGAACATAGAGCTTTCCGCAAGCAGCAGCATTTCTTTATATGGCGTGGGACTCAGGATATTGTTCGGTCTGGCACCTCCGCATATATATTCCCCCTCCGAAATTATTTTTACATTTTTTTCTATAAATTCCTTCGGGATTGAAGCATGAGCGTCAAGCCTTATGATAATATCCCCTGACGCTGCCTTTATAGCCGTATTCCAACCCGCAGCCTGCAATTTTTTAGGATTATCACAAACGGATATATTCAAATAAGTATTTTTATTAGCTTCCGCAAATTTCCGAAATATATCCCTTGTCTTATCCCGTGAGCCGCTGTCGACAAAAACAAGCTCTGTCTTATCCTTGGGGTAGGTCTGGGCAAGAATATCATCAAAAAGCTGCGGCAAGGCCTCAGCCTCATTATATGCTATTATACATAAAGAAACCGTCATAGATACACAGTCCAATACACCATAATTAAGTAATATTATAATTTCAAAAGCGCACTTTGTCAATCAATCTGTGTCATTTTCGGTATCATAACAATACAAGAGCAAAAATATCAAAAATATATGTACGCTTTGGCAAATATATATCCCTTCACTGAGTCAAAATACCCGGCTCCGCAAAAATTGTCAGCGGAACCGGGCAAAGGATACCTGTTTTTACTTTACGTAGGTTTTATAAGTTTTCATTATTCTTGTGACATAATCCGAGAAGGACATATTTGATTTATCCCCCGACGAATACTTTCCGTCAAGACTGAATTTAAAATTATTGCCCGCATTTCCGAAGCTTATACTCGGCTTGACACAGCTTTGATAATTCGCTTTTGCCTTATTATACTTTGCTTCAAAGCTCGATGTGTTCCACAGGGACAGTCCTGCGACCTTCTTAAGCTCGGCGGTGTATTTATTTCTGAGAAAGCTTCCGTTTTTAACAGCAAGCTTTATAAGAGGATTAGCCTGAGTCTGATTTGCACCCGCCGCACGGTCGGAATACGGCGACTGCCCCGTCATTCCGGTTCCGTCCGGGTTATATCCCATTGTGATTCCGAGTGTTCGGTCATTATCATAGGGAATAAATATTGCCTTTCCGTTATCCTTACGGAAGTAGATATAATGGTTATTGTAATTATTCCTTATATCGTCCGGGTCTCCGGCAAAATAATATGCCGCAAGGAATTTAGCGAAGCAGTCAGTGTCAAGTACAGCTTCAAGCTGTGACTGGCTCGGATTTGAATTTATAACCTTAAGGAAATTTTTCAGTTTTTCATTCTTTGAGGTTTTTTCGTTTGTCTTGAGGTCAAAATTATATTTTGTTCCCTTGTCCTCATCGGCAATACCTATCGTCACCTGATTTTCAACATAGTTTGCGGGGGAATATGTCCAGCCTACCTTATACAGATCCCCTCCAAGGGCGGATTTCGGCAGATTACGCTCGAGGAAGATCTCATCTATTGGCTCATATATTGTCATAACCCCGTAATTATTGTTATTGAATTTAAGCTGTGAAAGTCCGATTTTCTGTGAAATAACCCCGCTCTGCCTGAACATTTCCGAAGCATATATTTCTCTTATGTATGTATCGTCATAGTTTCTGTTCCATTTAACATCAAGCTTTTTAAGTGTTGCAAAGCGTCTGTTTTTTCTTGCCTTTCTTTCCGATGTACTTTTCCATACCTTTGCGTCGCTTCCGTAATATGTCTTATCATCAAAGGTTTCATTGAAGCTTAACTTATAATGAGAAAGATTAAGCTTACCTGAATCATCCGCATAAACAGGCAGAACGGAAAGATTACCCTTTGCACGTATACCGACTTCATCTATCGTATACTTTTTTCCTCCCACAGTTATAACTGCGTCAGCTTTTCTGTAAATGGGGGATTTTGTTCCCTTATTCTTATATTTGTAATAATCGCTGTTCATTTTATCCATTTCGCTTTTTGACATGGTTATCTCTATTGTAACCTTACTGTCAAGACTGAAAAGCTTATTATATACGGCTTGGTCACCTATTAACGTATCCGTACCCTGCGAGCCGGCCGTATTCGTATTGTTGTTATTTCCGCTACTGCCGGTGCTGCCGGACGGTTTTTTATCAGAACCCGTACTGTCTTTACTGCTCTGTGGTACGCTTGAATTTGTATTATTATTACTATTATTGTTATTACTTTTATTGCTGTTTTGTGCGGGATTCGATGCAGGTGAGGAATTCGTCGGCGTACTGCTTTGGCTTGCCGTGCTGTTCTGACCTGCGTTACTGCTTTGTTCCCGGGATGAGGATGAAGTCTTTGAATTTTCCGACGAGATTTGCTTACTGCTTTCATTCTTTTTGCCTACTTCAGATTTTTCCGCATCCGACTGATTTTCAGTTGACTCCGAGACCGAGCTTTGAGTAGACTCTGTACTTTCATTAACAGACTCATCATCTGTCTGTGACGACGAGCTTATACTGCTTTGTGTATCCCGTGTTCCGTTTGCAGGCGAAGAACCCGAATCTCCGCAGGCAGAAATAGAAACAGCCGCCAGTATAACCGAAAGTATGACTGATAATTTCCTTTTCATAACCGTTACGCCTTCTTTCATTTTTAATATATTCCGATATGCCTACACCTCGATTATATGACAATAACGTATTTCTGTCAATTACAATTCATTCACTAAAACAAAAAAAGAAGCCTGCGGCGATTGTTCACCGTCACAAGCCTCTCAATTACATTATACGGCATCATTTGCCTTATAGCCTGCTGCTTCAACCGCAGCAATAAGAGCGTCTGTCGGAACGTCGCCGCTCAGCGTAACAACCGCTGTCTTTTTGTCAAGATCAACCTCAGCTCCTGCCACACCCTCAACTTTTTCGAGCGCTTCCTTTACATGAGAAACACAATGCATACACATCATTCCCTCAACCGTAAGAGTGGTTTTATTCTCCATTACCCTCACCTCCTTTTTATCCTCAGTATAATTTTCAGTACAATCGGGCTTTGTAATTTTGAAACGGCGAAGTCTCAGCGCATTTGAAACAACACATACAGAGCTCAGACTCATCGCCGCCGCACCTATCATAGGATTGAGCATTAAACCCAAGCCGTAAAATACCCCTGCCGCTATCGGTATGCCTATCACATTATAGAAAAATGCCCAGAACAGATTTTGTTTTATATTCCGCATAACCGCACGGCTCAGCCGTATTGTATTTACAACATCATAAAGGTCGCTTTTCATAAGAACTATGTCGGAAGATTCCATGGCTATATCTGTTCCTGCGCCTATCGCAATACCTATATTTGCCCTTGCAAGTGCGGGCGCATCGTTGATACCGTCACCAACCACAGCGACACATCTGCCGCTGTCAATAAGTGCCGCAACCTCTCTTTCCTTATCTCCGGGGTACAGCTCCGAAACAATATGCCCGATCCCAACGGATTTTCCGACTGCCTGAGCAGTACGCTTATTATCACCTGTGAGCATAATTACATCAATTCCCATTTTCTTAAGCTCACCGACAGCCACGCCGCTCGTAGGCTTTATTTTATCCGCTGCCGCTATTATACCTATCAGCTTTTCATCACACATAAAGAACATCGGAGTTTTGCCCTCATCTGCAAGCTTTTGGGCAGTTTCGGAGATTTTTTCATCAATAAGGTCCTCTGCCGCCGCATAATTTACTGCACTGTAAAGCTTTCCGCCGGACTTTCCCGAAATACCCCTGCCCTGAGTCTGTGTAAAATCGGATATTTCAAAATATTTTACATTTTCCTTTTCCGCACGGCGGACAACAGCTTCCGCGAGCGGATGTTCCGAAAGCCTTTCAAGTGAATATGCAGCTTTAAGGAGACTCTCCCTGTCCGTCCCTCCAAAGGGTATAATATCCGTAACATCGGGTTTTCCCTGAGTTACGGTTCCGGTCTTATCAAGAACAACAGTATCCGCTGCGTGTGCAAGCTCTAACGCTTCGGCTGATTTTATCAGTATTCCTCCCGAAGTACCTCTTCCCATACCTACCATTATAGCGGTAGGCGTTGCAAGACCGAGGGCACAGGGGCAGGATATTACAAGCACAGACACAGCCGCCGTAAATGCATGGGGAATACCAAATCCGAGCAAAAGCCATACAATTGCAGTTACAACAGATATAACCATTACAACAGGTACAAATATTCCCGCCACCTTATCGGCAAGCTTTGCAACAGGCGCCTTTGATGATGTAGCCTCATCAACAAGACGGATAATCTGTGAAAGTGCCGTATCCGAACCGACCTTTTCTGCCTTCATTTTGAAGTAGCCGGATTTGCTTACAGTCGCTCCGATAACGCTGTCACCGGCTTTTTTCTCAACGGGAATACTTTCACCCGTAAGGCTTGATTCATCAATTGCCGCATTTCCCTCTATTATAATACCGTCTGCCGGTATTGTACTTCCCGCCTTAACCGACAGAATATCGCCAATCTGTATTTTATCTGCGGAAATTTCGGATTCTTTGCCTTCACGGATAACTACAGCCGTCTTTGGCGACATATCCATAAGACCCATAATCGCGTCCGTTGTTTTTCTTTTCGCCCTTGATTCAAAATATTTTCCGAGGGTGATAAGAGTAAGTATCATTCCCACAGTTTCAAAGTACATATTTTCTCCGAAGCTATGCACAACTGATAAATCATTTATCGAATAGCCGTACATTATACCGTATAATGCATATATTCCGTAGATAAAAGACGCTCCCGACCCCACGGCAATAAGTGTATCCATATTCGGAGAACCGTGCAGCAAAGATTTAAAGCCGTTTTTATAATACTTATAATTTACAGCCATAATGGGCAAGGTCAGCAAAAGCTGCGTCAGGGCAAATATTCCCATATTATGATGTCCAAGGAAAAAAGTCGGCAGCGGTAAATTAAACATATGTCCCATTGCAATATAAGACAAAATAACTGCAAACACTGCGGATATAATAAGCCTTCCAAGCATTTTGGACTGCTCGTTTTCCGCATTATTCGGAGCATTTCCTACTGTTGATGATTTATCCTGTACCGTACTGTTTCCTCCGCTCACGGCAGCTCCATAGCCGCCCTTTTCCACAGCTCCGATAATCTCCTCTGCATCCACGGTTTTTTCATCGTATTCCACCGACATACTGTTTTTCAATAGATTAACGGTAACATTTTTCACACCGCCAACGGCAGATACGCATTTCTCAACTCTCGCACTGCAAGCGGCACAGGTCATTCCCGTTATATCAAAATTTTGTTTCATATTTCTCACCAAACCCTTACGAAAGCCTTTTGAACAACTCCATAACCTCGTCCATAATTTCCTCATTTCCGCTTTTTATCTGCTCCGTTACACAGGTTTCAAGATGATTTTTCATTATAACACAGCCAAGAGATTGCAAAGCCTTCTCAACCGCCGATATCTGGATAAGTATATCCCCGCAATATCTGTTATCATCTATCATATTTCCTATACCGCCGAGCTGACCGATAATCCTGTTTATTCTCTTTTTAAGTGCAGCGGTTTCCTTTTCGGTTCTCGGAGTGTCCTTATACCTGCACATACAAGCCTCACAATGCTCTTTTTTCTCAGTTTTGTTATCCATCTAAAATACACCCCCTAATTTCGGAAAATATTTTTCTATACCTATTATATACCCCATAGGGGTATATGTCAAGTATTTCTATAATTCAAAAAGCACATTTTACGGGGACATTTTTTGTCGATTCTCCGCATAAAATAATCAAGATGATTTAAGGCGGTGTATTAATTTGGACAATAATAAAATAAATCCTGTTTTTGCGGGCAGAATTGGTTTTCCGGTTGTAGGAATAATTGGATGTATAAATCATTTTGTATACAGGCTGAGCGGCTGCAATCCCGTAATAGGAACCATAGTTCCAATAAACGAAAGCACATGGGAGCATCTTAAGCTCCTGTTTTTTCCGTATATATTATATACAATTACAGAATACATTATTTACGGAAAAAAGATAAATGGTTTTCTTTTTTCAAGAATAAAGGGACTTCTTATAGGTCTCATTTTCATTCCCGCAGGCTTTTACACATATATATCTGTTTTGGGGAATAATTATTTTACAGCGGATATACTTTTATTCTTAGCAGCAGTATATCTTTCTTTCAGTACAAGCACAAAAGATATTATAAAAAAACAAAATGTAGGAATATCAAGGACGATTTCGGCAGTACTTATTGTAATAGGAATAACCATACTTTTTGCGGGATTCACATTTTATCCCCCGACAACGCCACTTTTTAAAAGCTCACCGGCTATGGCTTTTGTATAGCATTAGAGAATATCTAAATTTCTTCTTGACAAATGAAATATAAGGTGTTATAGTATTAATAAACCAAAAACCTATATGTTTAATATGTTTTGTTCCATAACAATGGAATATAAAAACTGCCAAATCAAAAGGAGTTGTATTATTATGTCAAAAATTTTTAACAGTATGACAGAGCTTGTAGGAGGGACTCCCCTTCTTCGTGCGGATAATTTTTCCAAGGCGAACGGAGCAAAGGCAGATATTATAGTAAAGCTTGAATATTTCAATCCGGCAGGCTCAATTAAGGACAGAATAGCTAAAAGCATGATTGCCGATGCAGAGTCCAAGGGAATACTTAAGCCGGGTGCAACAATAATCGAGCCCACAAGCGGTAATACCGGTATAGGACTTGCCGCAGCCGCAGCGGCAAGCGGTTATAGGGCTATTCTTACAATGCCGGAAACAATGAGTATTGAGCGCAGGAATCTTCTCAAGGCTTATGGTGCGGAAATTGTTCTGACTGAAGGCTCAAAGGGTATGAAGGGTGCAATAGAAAAAGCAGACGAGCTCAAGGAACAGATTGAGGGTTCCGTAATTCTCGGACAGTTTGTAAATCCTGCCAATCCTCAGACGCATTATGAAACAACCGGTCCTGAGATATGGGAGGATACGGACGGGGAGGTCGATATTTTCGTAGCCGGTGTGGGAACAGGGGGAACGGTTTCAGGCGCAGGAAAATATCTTAAGGAAAAAAATCCGAACATAAAGGTTGTTGCCGTTGAGCCTGCCACTTCACCCGTACTCTCGCAGGGAAAGGCAGGAAAGCATAAAATCCAGGGTATAGGCGCAGGCTTTGTTCCCGAAACACTTGATACGAAAATTTATGATGAGGTTATAGCTGTAAGTAATGAGGACTCCTTCACATTTGGAAGAGCATTTGCACACAGTGAGGGCATACTGGTGGGAATATCGAGCGGTGCCGCTCTTTATGCCGCACTTGAGCTTTCCAAGCGACCCGAAAACAGCGGAAAACATATTGTTGTAATCCTGCCCGACACAGGCGACAGATATCTTTCAACAGAGCTGTTTTTATAATATTTAATAAACATAATAATAATAATAATTAAATGGCTGCCGCACAGGTTAGAAATACCATATGCGGCAGCCTTATTTGTATTTAATTTCGGAAATAGAGCGGTTCACATAAAATACACACAACTATCATACAGAGAGTTATAATCGATTGATGTGACATACTCCCGCCGCCTACGCTTCGCTTAGAGGCGGGGGCTTCTCGCTCAAGTACAGTAGTCTGTACAGTAT
>CANRDH010000023.1 GCA_947629295.1 uncultured Clostridia bacterium | reverse complement strand
GACGGATATTATGATGACGGTTATACCGACGACGGCTACACTGAGGATTATAACTATTAACAGTAGTATTAATGCACAAAAAATATATGTTTTTTTGTGCAATATAAATTAATAATAATAAATATGACGAAAATTAGCTTCAAGATATTGAAATTAAAAACGAAAAGTGGTAAATTAATAAGTAGTTGTAAAAAATTATAAGAGTCTGAATGACTGATTTTGCTTTTGCAATTATTAAGTGGATTTTAATCTGAAGGGAGTATAATAAATGCCTTACGAATTTGAAAGTAACGAGATTGACAGTATTGTGGATATTAAAGTTGTAGGTGTAGGCGGAGGCGGAGGAAACGCAATCGACCGAATGGTTGATTATGTGACCGGAGTTGAGTTCATTTCAATAAATACCGACCGTCAGGCACTTAACCGCTCAAAAGCTACTCAGAAAATGCAGATTGGCGAAAAGATAACCCACGGAAAGGGAGCAGGCTCCAAACCCGAGGTGGGCGAAAAGGCTGCCGAAGAAAGTAAGGAGCAGATTGCCGAGATTCTTAAGGGTACAGATATGGTATTTATAACCGCCGGTATGGGAGGCGGTACAGGTACAGGTGCGGCACCGGTTGTTGCTGAGGTTGCCAAGGAGTTGGGAATACTTACCGTCGGAATAGTCACCACTCCTTTCCTTTTTGAAGGTAAACGCAGAATGGAGCAGGCTGAGGGCGGTATTGCAAAACTTAAGCAGCATGTTGATTCCCTTATAGTTATCCCTAATGAAAGACTTAAGCATATCAGTGAGGAGAAAATAACACTTCAGAATGCTTTCTTTGCTGCTGATGATGTTCTGCGTCAGGGTGTACAAAGCATAACAGACCTTATCGTTATCCCCGGGCTTGTTAATCTTGACTTTGCGGATGTTACATCTGTAATGAAGGATGCAGGATATGCTCTTATGGGTGTTGGTGTTGCTTCCGGTAAGGATAAGGCAAAGATTGCCGCTCAGAATGCGATTTCAAGTCCGTTGCTCGGAACATCTATACAAGGTGCAAAGGGACTTATTGTTAATATCAAGGCTTCTCCGGATATCGGACTTGATGAGATTCAGGAAGCTTCAACGATGATTTCGGAGCAGGCAGACGAAAATGCTATTATTATTTGGGGTGCAGCTCTTGATGAGGAAATGGAGGATGCAATCAGCGTTATCGTTATTGCAACAGGCTTCCCGACTGCGGACAGCTATGCTCCGATCGGAAAGAAGGATGACAAAAAGCCTGTTCCTCAGTTCCAGTACGGCAATCCTGCTGCAAGACCCGAGCCCTCTCGTTTCGGTGCTGTGACAAGACCCCAGGACAAAACTCAGCAGCAAAAGCCTCAGCAGGGATATAATCCTTTTGCTCCGCAGCCGCAGGCTGCTCAGACGTATCCTAATGCAAATACGGGAGCCGTATATCCGAATTCAGGCACTGCATATCCGAATGCAAATACATCATCACCTGCACAGCCCGCACGTCCGGTGCAGCAGCCCAAGACTGATGCAAACGGTGATTCTGATGAATCCTACATGGATATAATTTCACTTTTCAATAAAAAATAATTTTTAAGCCTGTCGGTTTTCGGCAGGCTTAATTTTCGGCTGCATTGTGTTTGATATGCAAAATGATCAAATCAAAGAGATTGGCGGACTGAATTGCATGAATTCAGATAACTTTATTTATGGGAAAACAAGGAAAAGGTGATAAAAATATGAAAAACAGACATGTTGTGGATTTGACCGACCTTTCGCACAGAGAGCTTATCAATATAATTAATCTTGCAAATGAGATTAAAGCGCACCCGAAAGATTATCTTGACGCCTGCAAGGGAAAGATACTTGCAACACTTTTTTATGAGCCGTCAACAAGAACACAGATGTCATTCCAGACGGCAATGCTTCGGTTGGGAGGAAATATAATAGGCTTTGACAATCCTCAGAATTCGTCTGTTGCAAAAGGTGAGAATCTCAAGGATACAGTAAGCGTCATCGGCGGATATGCCGACGTTATTGCAATACGTCACCCTATGGAGGGTACGGCTGCGGCTGCGGCAATGTATTCGCCTGTTCCCGTAATTAACGCGGGTGACGGCGGACATCTTCACCCCACGCAAACCTTGACTGACGTTGTAACTCTTTATAATGAAATGGGCAGGCTTGACAATCTTTGCATAGGTCTTTGCGGAGATTTGAAAAACGGAAGAACCGTACATTCTCTGATAAAAACCATGGCGACCTTCAGGGGAAACAAGTTTGTTCTGATATCGACCCCTGAGCTTTGCGTTCCGCAATATATCAAGGATGTTATAAATGCCTCCGAATGCGACTATACAGAGGTTAGCACTCTTGCCGCAGCTATGCCCGAGCTTGATGTGCTTTATATGACAAGAATACAAAAGGAGCGTTTTTCAAGTGAGGAAGAATATCAAAAACAAAACGGTGTATTTGTTCTCGATAAGGAAAAACTGAGAAATGCAAAAAAGACTATGAAGATACTGCATCCGCTGCCGAGGGTTGACGAAATTGATGTTGAAGTTGACTATGATGAGAGGGCTAAATATTATATACAGACCGTTTACGGAATGTACGGAAGAATGGCACTTATTCTTACTATGCTTAAAAACGAAGATAAGGTATTTGCTCCAAGGGTGACGCCGACTCATCCATTCAAATGCTCTAATCCGAGATGTATTACAAAGAGTGAGAAATACCTGCCTTCCATATTCAGAGAGGCGGGAGGAGATATGTTACTTTGCGGATATTGCGACGGCAGAACGCTTATTTGAAAGATAAGTAATACTTGTTTATAAGGTACTTGCTAAAAATTGCTTTATGTGTTAAAATAGTAGGCGAAATTATTTACAGGAGGCATTCTTTATATGTCAGGACATTCAAAATGGAGTACAATAAAGAGAAAAAAGGAAAAGACAGACGGCGCAAGAGCCAAGGTATTTACAAAAATAGGAAGAGAGCTTGCAGTTGCAGTACGTGAGGGCGGCGGAGCAGACCCCGCTTCCAATTCAAAGCTGCGTGAATGTATAGCCAAAGCTAAGGCAAATAATGTTCCGAATGATAATATTGAGCGTATTATTAAAAAAGCTGCGGGAAGTGCTGACGGGGATAATTATGAGAATATCACCTATGAAGGCTACGGCCCCTGCGGAATTGCCGTTATAGTTGAAACACTTACAGATAACCGTAATCGTACTGCGGGAGATATTCGTCATTATTTTGATAAATTCGGCGGTAATCTCGGAACGCAGGGATGTGTATCCTTTATGTTCAGTCAAAAGGGACTTCTTCTTATTGAAAAGGAAGATAATGAAGAGGACAAGGTCATGGAGGATGCGCTTGAGGCAGGAGCTTCCGATTTCAATTCCGACAGCGATGATGTTTATGAAATATATACGGAGCCCGAGGATTTTGGTACAGTTATGGAGGCGCTTACGGAAAAAGGGTATGAACTAGTATCTGCTGATGTGTCAATGATACCGTCAACCTACACAAAGATAGACGACGAGGAAGCTGCGGTTAAAATGCAGAAGCTTCTTGACATACTTGATGATAACGATGATGTTCAGAATGTATATCATAACTGGGATATGCCTGATACGGACGAATAATGTTAAAATTGTATATTGAATAAAAAAACGGAGGGCAAGCATACGGCTTACCTTCCGTTTTGGCGTTTGTTGTATCAAGATTTTATGAGAAAACCGAGGACAGAGTACTTAATTTCCTATTGTTATTTACTGAATTACGGAGTACCGCAGTCATATTCACGCCGTCGAGCGCAGTGAGCGAAAACCCGAATTGCCCGCGGGGGCACTCCGCAATTAACTGTCAGTCGTTTCTGAAACGGGTCTGTTCCTGAGCGGATAAATCAACAATAGAATTGTAGGCTTCCTCATAATCCTCTATAATTGATTCGCTGTCACGCTTGTAGAGGGAATCATTGCCCGTGTCCTGAGAAACTGCAATAAGACTTTGCAGCTTTGATATATACGATAAAGCCTTTTGGGAATAATCCTTGAGCTCGGCGTCAATATCATCATATCTTTCCGGGGCTTCAAGCTTCAATATGTTTGTATAAAGCTGTGAAAGCTTTTCAAGCAGTTCGGTATATTCCTTTGCGTCGTCGGGACTTCTTGTGTCAACCGTTTCCTTAAGCTTGCGAAACTCACGTGTAAGACTGACAGCCTGCTGGACATTACTGTTTACATCCGAAACATAATTGCCTATACTTATACTGCTGTTAAATGAACAGGCGGATAATGCTGCAATAGTAAAAAGTAATGTAAAAGCAACAGATACAATCCTGATACCTTTAAAAAATTTCATATATTACCCCTGCTGTCAAAGATCGTAGCTGCTGAGATTTATCTCACCATTCAATTCATATATCTGCTCAAGCAAAACAGCGGCTCTGCCCTTATAATAATTCATAACGGCAGCTTCTGCGGCGATAAGAGCCTCTGTGCCTGCGCCGTCAGCTTCGGAATAAAAGCTGTTTTCAACCTCTCCCAAACCGCTTATCCATTCATCCTGTGACTGTAAAAGCTTTTCGTGCTCCTCCGCCCTGTCGGAAAGCATACTGTCGAGGTCTTCAAATATTTCACTTACCTTGTCTTTCCACTTTGCGGAATATTTTGCAGTTATCTGCCTCATCTGGCTGCTTGTTCCCGCATTCTGCTGTTCTGTATTATATTCCTTGTCAAGAGAATTTTCAGCGAAAATTTCATTAAAAGTGTCATTTGACGTAAATACCTTTGCTGTATGGTAATCGTCAACAATTTGTTCATCGTCAAACTGATACCCGTCGAAGCTCACCTGAGCAGCGGAGGAATCATCAGGTGTTTCTTCATCTGAGGAATCAACCGATATATCGCTTTCATCTACGGAAACGGTGTTATCGCTTACATAGGAAGAAAGCTCTGAGGGACTGTCACTGTTATTATAAGACTCCTCATTCGAGCTGCTACCGTTATCTGAATTTTCACTGTTTCCCTGTTGAGAAACCGAGGAACCGCTATTTGATGAACTGTCGCCGTTATTGACTGTTATACAGCCGCTCATAAGAATAAGCGAGCAGAAAAGAGCTGCTGTCAGTATCTTACTTATATTTTTAAACACAATATTTCAACCTCCTTTGATTTGTATTCCTATAATACCATATTCAGTACTTTTTTTCAATAACCCATTAATTAAAATAATTAATCCTACAATAAATTGTACATCATAATACAAGAGACAGCACAAGCATTTCCTTTATTTTTTCGTAAATATCGTCAATATCGTCTATCGGCAGAGGATTTTTCCCCTTTCCTATTTCAACGGTAAAGGCGGGACGGTGGAATTTCTCAACAAACCAATCCTTGAAGCCCCCGCCTACAGCAAGACCCTCCGGCTCGCTTATCTGATATCCGCTGACTCCCGACAGCGCCTGAGCCATTTTATGTGCGTCCTCGTCCTTATAGTCACCGAAGCTCCAATATATTTCCTCTCCCTGACTGTGGAATGCAAGAGCATGTGTTATATTTCCTGCACGGCAATATGAAGCAATTGTGCGGCTTTCCGGTTCGCTTTCCGGAAATTCCCCGCCATAGCGTGTGGGTGAGGGAGAGCTTATTCCGTTTTCTATTTCCATTTGGTGCAGACTGTCCCAATTTGCTGAGAAATTATGGTTAATATCTACGCCTGCGGCATTCGACTGCCAACTTGAGGTATCACCTCCGCTTGCCTCATTGACAAGACCTTCATAAGTTCCCGCCGTGACAGCACCGTTAATCTGTATTTCAACTCCGTCGGGATTTATGCACGGTATCAGAGCAAGTCCTCTCATATTCAGAAAGGTTCCGACTCTTACCCCGCAAAGTGATTCGCCCTTCATTACTGCGGAGCAGACATCGTTAAAAAAGCGCAGAAGCAGTGACGATGTCAGCCATTCCATACCGTGAAATGCACCTGCAAGAAGTACCTGTTTTTTTCTGCTTCCTACACAAAGCATATCAATGGGTCTTGAGCAGCGGCTTTCACCGATCGTATCGCGGGAAACAAAACCGTAATCGATCAGCAATCCGCCGATAAGAGCTTCACGGGTTTTTCTGTCACACGGCTTTTTGAGCAGAGCTTTTTCGAACATTATAATTCTCCTTTCATAATTCAAATTAATGGACTGAAACAATAATACATCTGAAGCTTCAATAAATCTGTCATATTAAAATGCCTACAATATTTTTTTATGTCATATAAAATATGTGTCAAATTGACAGTTGACAGAAGTACGCTTTTTTCGTATCATTTATATAGATGTTTATAATATCAGAGGTGTAATTTTATGGCGGGTGACTCCGACGGTAATTATTCGGGTATTTTCCTTTCCGCTTCTTATGATGCGGGAGGTACTGCAATAACGCTTTCCGTTATTCTGCTTTTCTTTATACTCAGTTTTTTTATTTCCTATTTTTCGGGTGCAGTTTCAACTGCTTCGGTCAGTGCAGTCAGAAAAAAGGCTGAGGAAAATCTGCGCGGAGCAAAAAGGGCTTTGAAGATACTTGAAAACAGCGATAAATATATGTCCTTTTCTCATGTTAGCTGCGCGATTTGTCTGTCAGCGGCTTTGCTTATGTGCGAGTATACGTTTATGCCTTTATTGGGTGGGGCGTTGTCGGGATTTTTTTCAAATCCTGCGCCGGGTTTTCAGATTGCCGCTTTGGCATTGTTTTTGATTTTTGTAATGCTTTTCTCATGCTTTTGTATATTTCTTCCCGAAAAGTTGGGAGAGATTAGCGCAGAGGCAGCGGTTTTATACTTTTCCCGCGCATTTTCAATAGTTTCGGCGGCTTTTCAGCCAATTGCCGGTATTGCCCATGCTCTTGCAAATATTATTGTCAGATTGTTCGGACATAATACGAAAAATGTATCAAATCAACGAACTGAGGAAGAAATTCTGCTTATGGTCGATCAGGGAGAGGAAAACGGTTCTATCGAAGGAAATACCAAAGATATGATAGAAAATGTTTTTGATTTTGATGATACGACCGTAGGGGAAATAATGACGCACCGTAAGGATGTGGTCGCAGTCAGGAATGACGCAAAGCTTACGGATGTTGCACAGACTGCAATAAAAAGCGGAAGATCAAGAATACCGGTTTACAGTGACGGTATTGACGATATAGTGGGAATTATATATGTCAAGGACCTTCTTGAGTTTGTCAATACATATCCTCCGGAGGGGAAAATCGGTGAGGATATGTTAAAGCCTGCCGTTTTTGTTCCCGAATCGAAACGGTGCAGTGAAATGTTTGAATATATGACGGCACATAAAACTCAGATAGCTGTTGTGGTTGATGAATTCGGCGGAACCGGCGGTATAATTACCATGGAGGATCTTATCGAATCCATAGTGGGAAGCATACAGGATGAGTATGATAATGAGGATGAGGAAATCAAGCAGCTCAACGATTACAGCTTTACGGTTGACGGAGCTACATCTCTTGATGAAATAACAGAGCTTACCGGAATATCCTTTGAGGGTGACGATAACGATACACTTGCGGGAATAATGCTTGATAGAATGGGGCATATTCCTAAAAGCGGAGAGCATCCCTCAGTTGTGATAAACGGCACCCGCTTTACGGTTCAGGAGGTTGACAGCCGCAGAATATCAAAGGTACTGATCGTAAAAAATCACAGTTCTGACGGCAAAGATAAGGAATGACCTACCGCAAAAAAGATGCTATGTCGTAATATACATCCGTTTTTGCCGTTTTCCGGAAGAAAATAATTAAAAAACTTGCAATTTTTCGATATGTATAGTATAATAAACAAAGCGTATTTGCTGATTTATCCCGATGTCTTCAGGGGATTATATTTTGTATAAAACATTACTTAGGAGGATTTTAAATGATTACAGCAGGCGATTTCAGAAACGGCGTTACATTTGAGATGGACGGACAGGTGGTAACAATCATCGAATTCCAGCACGTAAAACCCGGAAAAGGTGCGGCTTTTGTACGTACAAAGCTAAAAAACGTAATAACAGGTGCGGTGGTTGAAAAGACCTTTAACCCCAACGATAAATATCCGACCGCATTTATTGAAAGAAAGGATATGGAATACATCTATAACGACGGCGAGCTGTATTATTTCATGGATAATGAAACCTATGAGCAGACTCCTATCAATGCAAGTGTTCTCGGAGATAACTTTAAGTTTGTAAAGGAAAATATGGTATGTAAGATAATGTCATACAAGGGCAGCGTTTTCGGTGTTGAGCCTCCGACCTTTGTTGTTCTCGAAATTACACAGACAGAGCCCGGAGTTAAGGGTGATACCGCTACAAACGTAACAAAGCCCGCAACTCTTGAAACAGGCGCAGAGATAAAGGTTCCGATTTTTATAAATGAGGGCGATAAAATTCAGATTGATACAAGAACAGGCGAATATATGTCAAGAGCACAGTAAACCTGTTTGGTTGGAGGGAATGAGAATGCAGCTTAGTGAAAAAGCAGCGTATATTAAGGGACTTATCGAAGGTCTTGAACTTGACCCTACGGATAAGCAGACGAAAATTTTCAAGCTGATTGCTGAATTTCTTGCGGAAGTGGCTGACGAGGTCAAGGAGCTTGAGCAGTGTTATGATGATGTCTGCGACCAGGTCGACGGAATAAGTGAGGATCTTTCCGGTGTTGAGGACTTGCTTTATGACGAGGATTTTATGGATGATCTCACATACAGCGATTCCGATTTTGAGGATGATCTTGCGTATGAGGTCACCTGCCCGAACTGTGGGAATATAACATACCTCAGTGAGAACTCTCTTAATGAGGGAGTTATAAAATGTCCGGAATGTAATGAGATTTTTGAGTTTGATTACAGCGAGGACGAGCTTGACGAAAGCGAAGAGGAATAATATTTGATTGGTACGCAGAATCTTGCATGAATATAAGCGGGATTCTGCGTTTTGGTTGACGAAGGAGGAAGAATTTATGCTGTTTACTCTTTTAAAATCGGGGAATATTGTGTCTGTCATAATATATATCCTATCTGTCTTGCTTACAATATTTCTCGTGCTTCCGCTGCATGAATGTGCTCACGGTTTAGTTGCCTATAAGCTTGGCGATGATACGGCAAAAAGACAGCACCGTCTTACACTCAATCCGCTGGAGCATATAGATTATCTCGGTGCCTGCCTTATGCTTATTATCGGTTTCGGATGGGCAAAGCCCGTTCCGATAAATGCGAGAAGATTCAAAAATCCAAAGTCAGGGATGGCTCTTACTGCACTTGCAGGACCTGTATCTAACCTTCTTGCAGCAATAGCCGCAGGTCTTATACAAAACGGACTTATGTTCATGGTTATTAAAGGGGTTATTCCATACAATAATTTTGTGTATTATGTGTTGCTTTTCTTTGAGTTTATCATTAGTGTAAATATAGGCCTTGCGGTATTTAATTTTATTCCCATTCCGCCGCTTGACGGCTCTAAAATCCTTATGGCATTTCTGCCGACTAAGGCTATAATCTGGATAGAGCAAAGAATGCATATAATTTCTGCTGTTTTATTTGTTATAATTATAATGGGCGGACTTGACGGAATACTCGGCAGAGCCAATAATTTCTTCTTCAGCTGGATTTCTTGGTTGACATGGCTTCCGTTCTCGTTCTTTGCCGGCTGACGGGAGTGCTGGATTTTGGAAGTGTTATCGTACAAGGTCAGTACATTTGAGGGTCCGCTTGACCTCCTTCTGCACCTTATTGAGAAAAATAAACTGAATATATATGATATTTTGATTTCCGAACTTTTGGATCAGTATATGGAGCATATACAGCTCATGCAGGAACAGGACCTTGAAATAGCCGGAGAATTTCTCGATATGGCTTCAAGGCTTGTTCAGATAAAATCCGCTATGCTTCTTCCAAAATATGATGAAGCAGAGGAGATGAAACGTGAGCTTTCGGGACAGCTTATAGAGTATAAAAAATGTAAGCAGGTTGCAAAAGTCCTTTCGGAAAAAATCAGCTTTGACAGCTTCTGCCGTGAGCAGGAAAAAATTAAGGCGGATATGAAATACCGAAGAAGTCATGAGCCGACATTCCTTGCTGCGGCGTATCTTGCCGCTGTCGGCAGGGGAAAGGCAAAGCTTCCGCCGCCTGAGGAGGCTTTCAGCGGTATTGTTAAGAGAAAAATCGTTTCGGTAGGCTCCAAAATAATAGGAGTTATGAAACGGCTGTGGAACGGCAAAAGACTCGAATATGACAGTATATTCAGCGACGCAGCGGATAAAAGCGAGCTTGTAGCTACGTTTCTTGCCGTACTGGAGCTTATAAAGGGCAAGAGAGTACGTATAGAGGATGAAGGCGGCAGTCAGACTCTTATACTTATAAGCGGAGGAAAAAGACGCGGAGAGGGTGAAAACAATGCAGGAGGAGAAGCTTAAAGGTGCTGTGGAGGCAGTTATTTTTGCCTGCGGGACTCCCGTTGAAACGGCAGCTATCGCAAGAGCGCTTGAAACGGACGAGGAAATAATTATCGGATTGTGTGAGAAGCTTTCAGAGGAATATGCCGAAAGGCAAAGCGGAATAAGAATAGTGAGGCTTGCTAATTGTTTTCAGATGTGTACTGTTGAGGAATATGCGGACGGTATACGTTCCGTGCTAGATTTACGCAGAAATACCCCGCTTTCTCAGGCAGCTTCGGAGGTTCTTGCGGTTATAGCATACAATCAGCCGGTTACAAAGGCATTTATTGAGCAGGTGAGAGGTGTGGATTGCTCGGGAGTAATCGCAAATCTTTTGTCAAGAGAGCTTATCGAGGAAAAGGGCCGTTTGGAGCTTCCCGGCAGACCTCTTGTTTACGGTACAACGGAGCATTTTCTCAGATGCTTTAATATTTCCTCTCTTGAGGAGCTTCCGCCGTTACCGGATACCGACGAGGAGAAAGGCGCCGACGGTGAGGAAGGATGACTGCAATATACATAATTCTCGGTATAATAGCGTTTATAATATTATTGCTGATATGTCCTATAAAAATATTTCTTGTATATGACGGTGAGCTTCGGTTGAAAGTAGGATATCTGTTTTTACGATTTACCGTTTTGCCAAAAAAAGAAAAGCCTGACGATAAGCCTGAGACGCAAAAAAAAAGCCAAAAGAAATCCGGTAAAAAACAGGAAAATAAAGACGGCGGGCAGGAAAAAAAGAAGAATCCAATACTTGAATTTAAGGATAAGCATGGTCTGGGAGAAATTCTGGGGCTTGTCAAGTCTCTGCTTGATATTCTTACAGATATACCCAAAAGGCTTGCGAAGCATCTTATAATAAAAATGCTTGATATTAAAGTATTGGCTGTCGGGGACGACAGCTCAGATACGGCTATCAAATACGGTTATGCCTGTTCGCTTATATACCCTATTGTATCTATACTGGAAAATAATTTGAAGATAAAAAGGCATAATGTAGAAATAGTTGCGGGCTTTCTTGCAGAGGAAGCTGCCGCAGAGTTTACGCTTTCTGCATATGTCAAGCCATTGTTTCTGATAGGAACGGGTATTTCAGCCTTCTTTAAATTTGTATCTGCTATTGCAAAAATAAAGTAATTGAGTTATAATTATACGTAAAAGGCGGTGTTTAAAATGAGTGATCATCCTATTCACGGACTTATGGATACTACTCTTGAAAAAATTAAAAGCATGGTCGATGTAAATACTGTCATCGGAGATCCTATCGTCACACCTGACGGTACAACAATTATACCGGTGTCAAAAATTGTATACGGCTTTGCTTCGGGTGGTTCCGAATTTGCAAGCAAGCATCAGACAAATTCCAACCTTTTCGGAGGAGGCGGCGGAGCCGGGGTTACGATTAATCCTGTTGCTTTTATAGCTATATCCCACGGCGATGTAAAGCTTCTTAATATTGCTACCGACACAAACGAGAAGGCTATTGCCTTGGTTCCGGAATTGTTTGACAAGATAGTAAGTCTGATAAAAAAGGATAAATCCAAGGAAAAACAGGAGACAAAGCCCGAGGAGGGTCTGAGCGATCCGACTGTATAGTGTACCCTTCTGTTGTATATTCATTTTCTCCCTGCCCCTGCATATAATTTATAAATGCTGCAAAGGGGTGGGGATTTGTTTATTAAGAGAATTATCTATGCAGGTGTGGCGTTTTCTATTATCTTTTCGCTTTGTGGCTGTGGTGAAAGCAGCTCAGAAGCCGTTAAGGAGAATGATATCGGAGCAGTATCGGCCATTCCTGTGAGGGAAGCCGTTGATGTAAAGGGGGACGGTATTTCCGACAGTGCCGTGGCAGCAATAATTTACTGTGCTGACAGCGGAGAAGTGCTGTACGGACATAACATAAATGATAAAAGAGCAATAGCGAGTATTACCAAGATAATGACTGCTTTACTTGCGCTTGAATATTGTGCCTGTAATGATAAGGATGTTAAGATAACCTCAGATATGTATGCCGAGGGCTCAAGTATGTATCTCAAAGCAGGAGAAATACTCAAGCTCAGCGAGATAGTCAAGGGAATGATGGCGGTATCGGGTAATGATGCGGCAAATGCGGCAGCTATAACGGTTGGCGGCGACAGAGAAAAATTTGCCGATATGATGAATGAAAAGGCGCAGCAGCTTGGTATGAAAAATACACATTTCGTAACTCCGTCGGGACTTGACAGTGACGAGCATTATTCAAGTGCATACGATATGGCTGTACTTTGTTCCTATGCTATGGAAAACGAAGCATTCAAAGATATTGTTTCGCAAAGAAGCATTGATGTACAGTATGTATATCCCGAGGAAAAAACTCAGACGCTGAGCAATCATAACAGACTGCTTTCATTGTGCGAGGGTTGTATTGGAATAAAGACAGGCTATACCATGAAAGCAGGAAGAACGCTTACATCATGTGCCGAACGTGACGGGGTAAGACTGATAGTTGTTACGCTAGGCGACAGAAACGATTGGGAAGACCATTGCGCCTTGTATGATTACGGTTTCAGTCTTGTGCAGAGAGTAAAGCTTACGGATGAAAACAAGGAAATAAAGCTTCCGCTTGTTGGGAGTGAAAATGACGATGATGAGGTATGCCTGATACCCGACAGGGAGCTTGAGGCTACACTGAAAAATGAAAAAATTGACGGAGTGGAAGAAAAAATATACGCCCCGCGTTTTGTTTATGCACCCGTGACTCACGGTGAGGCTGTGGGTTGGATAGAATATATATCGGATAACAGAGTAATAGCCAAGGCAAGGCTAATTGTTAAATAGGAAGGGATAAATATGGGAAACGAAGAAAACAAGGTAAGAATACAGAAAATAATAGCTGACGCGGGAATTGCATCGAGAAGAAAGGCGGAGGAGCTTATTTCTTCGGGTGCCGTTACCGTAAACGGAAGAAAGGCAAAGCTCGGAGAAAAGGCGGATCCGTACAAGGATAAGCTCATTGTTGCGGGTAGGGAGATTACAATAAGGAAGAATACCAAAAAATATTATATTCTTCTCCATAAGCCGAGGGGATTTATAACAACGATGAGTGACGAATGCGGAAGAAAATGTGTTGCCGAATTGGTTGAAGAAATACCCGCAAGACTTTTTCCCGTAGGCAGACTGGACAGAGAATCCGAAGGTATGTTATTTATGACGAATGACGGAGATTTTGCAAATATGATAAGTCACCCGTCAACACATTTTGCAAAGACCTATCGGGTTACCGTACATCCGAGAATAACTGATGATCAGCTTACAAAGCTTACGGCAGGAGTTATTATAGACGGAAGAAAATCAATGCCTGCGTCAATTAGGGTGATTTCAAGCGAGCAGGAGAGAACAGTTCTTGAGATTGTTCTTGAAGAGGGAAGGAACCGTCAGATAAGGAAGATGTGCGAGGCGGTCGGACTTGAGGTTGCAAGACTGAAACGTACTGCAATAGGACCTGTAAAGCTCGGTATGCTTCAGCCCGGAAAATGGAGAGAGCTAAAGCCGGACGAACTGCGGAGCATAAATGCATATCAGAAGAAGCTCAAAGCAAGGAATGAAGCTAACGGACAAAAACAAAGAAAAGGTAAATAAAATAAGCCGTTTTATTCCATGTGGTTTAAAACGGCTTATTTTTGACATAAGTAAAAATATAATAAGTTGTTTATTTACATAGCGGAAGTTCACGCGTCGCCGGCGGCGTGCCGCCGAGGATAGACCATAAAGGCACAAACAGGGGTCGCCCTCTCGCAGGGCGACCCCTCTTGAAAAACAGTCCACCGGACTGTTTTTCAATTCACCCCTTGCCCAGGCGTGAAGTCTCAGGTATTTCGCCGTCTGCGGACGGCGACCAAAGGCTCTGCCTTTGGAAACCGCAAGCCTTTTGAAAAAGGCTTGACCTAAAACTGCCGTTTACTTGTCGTAAGTTACTT
>CANRDH010000022.1 GCA_947629295.1 uncultured Clostridia bacterium | reverse complement strand
AGCAACCCCGGCGAACGCCGGGATTGACAGCGGCGGCACGCCGCAAGCCTTTTGAAAAAGGCTTGACCTAAAACTGCCGTTTGCTCGCCACGAGTTATTTGTGACGGAAAAACTATCAGCAAATTGTCATTCATTCAAGACTTCACGGTAGAGATTGATGTATTCGGTTGCGGATTTTGACCAGCTGTTATCACAGTTCATGGCACGCTGTACAAGTATCTTCCAACCATCTCGCTGCCAGTAGCCTGCAATAGCTCTCCTGATACAACCAAGCATATCCATAGCATCATAATTCGCAAATGTAAAGCCGTTTCCTTCTCCTGTTCCGCTGTCCTGTATGGAATCACGCAAACCGCCTACCTCGCGAACAACCGGGATCGTTCCGTACCTCAGCGCAATCATCTGCGAAAGTCCGCACGGCTCAGCCTTTGACGGCATAAGGAATATATCTGCACCTGCATATATCTTCCTCGATAACTCAGGAATAAATCCATGACAAGCACAAAGCCTGCCTGCATATCTGTCCTGCATTGAACGGAAAAAGCTTTCATACTCCCAATCACCCGAACCGAGTATTACAAACTGTACATACTCCTCACGCATAAGCTGATCAAGCGCATACTTGACAAGATCAAGCCCCTTATGCGAAACAAGCCTTGTAACCATAGCAATTATCGGGATATCGGGATTTTGCTCAAGCCCCAGCCTTTCCTGAAGCTTCTGCTTATTTACTGCCTTTCCCGAAAGGTCATCAGCGGAATAATGTGCATAAAGCTGTATATCCGTTGCCGGATTGTATGACGTTGTATCAATTCCGTTGAGAATACCTCTCAATTTCCATGCCCTTGCATTAAGAATACTGTCAAGTCCGTGTGAAAACCACGGGTCACGTATTTCCCATGCATAACTCGGACTAACCGTTGTTACGCGGTTAGCTGTTTCTATGGCACCTTTCATATAATTAATACAGCCGTCACAATCAAGTATAGACCTTCCGTGAGGAGGTATTCCGACAACCTCCTCATACAGCTCCGTACCGTATTTTCCCTGATATTGGATATTGTGTATTGTAAAAATTGTTTTTATTCCGCTATACCAATCGTTCTGTGCATAGAACAGATTGTAATATGTAGGAACAAGCGCAGTCTGCCAGTCATTACAATGAATTATATCTGGCTTGAAATCAATATACGGAAGCATCTCAAGAACAGCTCTTGAAAAATATGCAAATCTCTCCGCATCATCATAATGCCCATACAGACCCTGACGCTGAAAATAATACTGATTGTCAATAAAATAATATATTACACCGTTATATCTCATTTCAAATACGCCGCAATATTGTCTTCTCCATGACACAGGCACAGAAAAGCTCGTAATAAAGCGCATCTGATCTTTAAGGCTCTGAGGAATTTCATCATACAACGGCATAACTATCCTACAGCCTATTAACCTTTGACGCAGTGCGTGCGGCAGTGACCCCGCAACATCTGCAAGTCCGCCCGAAGCGGCAAACGGCTGCGCCTCGCTTGCAACAAACAAAACCTTCATCTTACTTCAAGCACCTCCGATTAACTATCAGACCAGCTTAAACGACGCTTCCTTTGCTGATATAAACAGGATAGGAAAGGAAACCCATAAGAGTCCTTTCATTTTTGACAGTAACATCCTTATCCACTATAACATAGCTCAGGCTGCTGTCTGCGCCGATCTTTGTATCCTGCATGATTACGCTGTTTGAAACCTTGGTACCCTTTCCGATATGTACACCCTTGAACAGAATACTGTTTTCAACCTCACCCTCAATGGTACAGCCGTTGGCAATAAGGGAATTTTTAACACTTGAGCCGAGACCGTATTTTGTCGGCATATCATCCCTTACCTTTGTATATATGGGGTTATCGCTGTTAAACAGGTCTGCCCTTACATCAGGCTCCATAAGAGCCATATTTGCATTGAAATAATCGCTCATGGATGTGATTATCGGCGAGAAGCCCTTGAATTCATAACCGTATACATTCAGGTTCTTATATTCAACCTGAAGAACATCTCTCTTGAAATTCAGCGTATTCTTACTTATACACTTGTTTACAAGCTCGATAAGAAGCTCTCTTTTTATGAACATCATATTCATATAGAAGCTGCACGAGCCTTCAACATCGTTCTTTATAAGGACATCAATAACCTTTCCGCTCGTGTCAAACGAAAGTATAGCCGGGTCATGGAGCTTTTCGGGAAGTATATCCCTCTTATATACAAGTGTGATATCTGCGTTATTTTCCAGATGCTTTCTGCATACGTCCTGGAAATCAATATTGCATACAGTATCGCAGTCCGTTATAACAACGTATTCCTGAGTGGAATTACGAAGGAAGGGAAGAATACTGTTAAGAGTAGTTATACGGTTGGAATAATCGTTTGAATTTGTAAAAGGCGGGAGTATAAAAAGACCTCCCTGTTTTCTTGAAAGATCCCAAGCCTTACCTGTGCCGAGATGATCCATAATCGACTGATAATTGCTCTTTGTAAGAACACCTACCTTATTTATACCCGAATTAACCATATTGGAAAGCGGGAAATCTATAAGGCGGTATTTTCCGCCGAAGGGAACCGCACCCATAATTCTTACATCCGTAAGCTCGCTGATAAGGTCTTCATGCAGATTAGAGAAGATGATTCCCATGATATTATTTCCGCGCATTATTCCTCAACCCCCTCTACATCTTTTGAAACCATTGTCTTAGGCGCTATCTTTGCACCGGCTCCTATTTTAAGGTTATCGCCGATAACAGCGATACCCCACTGTTCCTTGTCCTCTATTGTTTCGGGACGCGCCCCTATAACGGCATTCTTACCGATAACAGTATTCTCCGATACGATAGCATACTGTACAACGGCACCTTCTTCAATAACCGAACCCGGCATTATTATCGAATCCTGTACAACAGCCCCCGGCTTTACAACCACATTCGAGAAAAGCACCGAAAAATCAACCGAGCCGCTGATTGAGCATCCGTCGGCGATAAGAGAATTCTGAACCGTTGCCCCATCTGCTATATACTGCGGAGGAACCACAGGGTTTCTCGAATAGATTTTCCATGATTCATCCGTCAAATCAAGAGGAACATTCGGGTCAAGAAGGTCCATGTTTGACTCCCAAAGGCTGTCAATTGTTCCTACGTCCTTCCAATAGCCCTGGAACTGATATGCAAACATTCTTAGCCCGTCATTCAGCATTTTCGGAAGCACATTTTTACCGAAATCATGCTCAGAGCTTTCATCCTCTTCGTCCTCGATCAAATATTTGCGAAGCTTATCATAACTGAATACATAAATACCCATTGAAGCATTTGTGCTTTTCGGCTTTGCGGGCTTTTCCTCAAACTCATATATGGAGCCGTCGGGATTTGTATTCATAATACCGAAGCGTGAAGCCTCAGCAAGAGGTACATCTATGACCGCAATAGTGCAGTCTGCATTATTCGCCTTATGCTCAGCTATCATTTTGGAATAATCCATTTTGTATATATGGTCGCCCGAAAGGATAATCGCATAATCAGGGTTATACCTGTCTATGTAATTTATGTTCTGATAGATTGCATTTGCAGTACCCGAATACCAATCTGCGCCATTTACCTGCTGATAAGGCGAAAGCACACTCACACCGCTGTTATTGCTGTCGAGGTCCCAAGGCTGTCCGTTGCCTATATACTCGTTAAGCACGAGGGGTTGATACTGTGTAAGCACACCCACTGCGTCAATACCGGAGTTTACGCAGTTTGAAAGCGGGAAATCAATTATACGGTATTTTCCCCCGAACGGTACAGCCGGCTTTGCCAGCTTTTGAGTAAGCACCCCGAGTCGGCTGCCTTGTCCGCCTGCAAGCAGCATAGCGACCACTTCCTGTTTTGGATACATTTAGTATTCCTCCTTATTACATAAATTAAATTTATAAAGCTGTCTGTCATGACTCTTTTTTAGAAGCTTTCTTAGTCTTAGCCTTAGATTTAGCTGACGTCTTCTTTGTCGCCTTAGCCGTGCTGTCCGCAGCAGCCTTTGGCTTTCTCTTCGGCTTTTTGCGTATACATTTCAGATAAAGCACCGACATAGGCGGCAGCGTAAGCGACAATGACTGTTCAAATCCGTGCATACCCACCGCGTCCGAAACTATGGACGAACCGTTGGTGATTCCGCAGCCTCCGAATTCCTTTGCCTCCGTATTGAATACCTCCGAATATGTACCGTCAACCGGGACACCTATGCGATAATTTTCACGCAGCACAGGCTGGAAATTGCAAACCACTATTATTTCATTGCCCTTTTTATCTATTCTTCTGAAGCTTATTACGCTTTGGGTATAGTCGTCATTGGATATCCAAGAAAAGCCATCCCATGAATAATCAATTTCCCAGAAAGGAGAATTTTCAAGATAGAAATTATTCACCTGCATAAAGAATTTCTTAAGGTCTATATGTGCGGGATATTCAAGCAGCAGCCAATCGAGCTCCGTTGCATAATCCCATTCCTTGAACTGACCGAATTCCGTACCCATAAAGGTAAGCTTTTTGCCCGGGTGAGCCATCATATAAGCTACAAAAGCTCTGTCCCCTGCAAACTTCTGCTCATACGAACCCGGCATTTTATTTATAAGTGATGCCTTTCCGTAAACAACCTCGTCATGTGAAATCGGAAGTATAAAGTTTTCGGAAAACGCATAGAAGAATGAAAACGTCAGATTATCATGATTAAACGGACGGTAAAGCGGGTCAAGCGATACATAATGAAGCATATCGTTCATCCAGCCCATATTCCATTTATAGTTGAAACCGAGTCCTCCCGAATATGTAGGTCTTGAAACCATCGGCCATGATGTAGATTCCTCTGCTATCATAAGGACCTCGGGATAATACTTGAATGCCGCCTCATTAAGCTTTTGCAGGAATGCAACAGCCTCAAGATTTTCCTTTCCGCCGAATTTATTCGGAACCCATTCTCCGTCCCTTCTGCTGTAATCCAGATAAAGCATTGACGCAACGGCGTCAACACGAAGTCCGTCGATATGGTAATAATCCATCCAGAATATTGCGCTTGAAACAAGGAAGCTTACGACCTCATTCCTGCCGTAATCAAACACAAGCGTACCCCAGTCCTTATGCTCGCCCTTGCGCGGATCCGCATATTCATAGCAAGGCGTACCGTCAAATCTTGCAAGTCCGAAAGCATCTCTCGGAAAATGAGCGGGAACCCAGTCCATTATTACGTATATACCTGCCGCATGGCACTTATCAACAAACTCCATAAAATCGAACGGGCCGCCATAACGAGATGTTACGGCAAAATATCCCGTAACCTGATATCCCCATGAAGCGTCAAACGGATATTCTGTCAGCGGCATAAGCTCAATATGGGTATAACCCATTTCCTTGACATAAGGAATAAGCTCATCTGCAAGCTTACTGTACGAAAAATAATTTCCGTCCTTGTATTTTCTCCATGACCCCGCATGAACCTCATATATATTCATCGGATTGCTGTAGGATTCATGGTCGTGCTTAATGCTTTCCCAATCACCGTCATGCCATTCAAAGCCGTCTATATCGAAAAATACCGAGGCATTATTCGGACGTGTTTCATAATGATGTGCATATGGGTCAGATTTCATCATACAAATATCATCAAAGGTCTCTATGCTGTATTTATATATGGCATAGGGCTCTACGATTTCCGGTATAAAGCATTCCCACACTCCTCCGTCGGATATCCTGTTCATTCTATGCCGGTCACGATCCCAACCGTTGAACGAACCTACAACAGACACGGTTTTGGCATTAGGTGCCCATGTGCGGAACATTACCCCCTCCCTGCCGTCGACAGTAGCCTTATGCGCTCCCAAATATCTGTAAGCGTGGTAATTCTCACCGCTGTGAAATAAATCAAGATCCGAGCGTTCATTGTTTGCGCCGTTTTCAAGCTGCATAATATAACAACTCCTTTTACCAAATACTGTTTATTATTTATATAATAGCTTAATTTTATCCAAATTTCAAGTCTTTTTGGGGAGTTTTTTATGAAAATCTATTAAAAAATGTTTTAGTATAACTATTTCATTTTCAAAATCCGAGGAAATTCATTTTAACATAATTCCTATGTCGAATACAAACAAAACTTAGCGGTATCGGATTATCGCTGTAAATTCACAAAGAATCTCTTATAAATAAAACTAAAAGGCTTCCGCAATAAGCCTTTCAAAGCCTATTGCGAAAGCCAAATTATTTTAATCAAAACTTTCTGTTATAATAATCTCCTATATCAACCTCACGAGCATCTTCTTTCCTTCTTCTTCTGAGCTCTATTATGAATACGACAGAAAGGAATACCGTGAACACCATAACGGAACCGAGAATTATGACCGTTCTGAGCATATCGCCATTGTTTGTATTTGTAACGATAACATCTCCGGGAGACTGAGCGGTATCTGTCTTTGTTTCGGTAAGACCTGCAAGAGCATTGTCAGATACAGTCGCAGTCTTGAGTATAAGGCTGTCGCCCACCTTTGAGCTTTCACGCTGTGACTCTGTCTTGATAAGCTCCTGTGTCTGAGCGTCTGCTATACCTGTGGCCTCAAGCTTATAATCGCTCTGGAACTTCTTTACAGCTTTTTCCACATCCTTGGTATATGTTCCGGAAACCTTTCCTTCGTAATACTTTATTATAGCAAGATGCGACTGAAGCTGTGCTACGTCATCGCCTGTAAAACCGTACTGAAGTATGTCATAATCCGGTGACTTCGGTGCATCCTCTGCATACAATACTTCAAGCTGTTCGGGAGTAACCGTTTCAGATTCCTCAAAGCCTGCGGTCCTCTGGAAGAGATTTACGGCACTGAGAACATCCTCCGAAAACTCCTCGCTTACCACACCGGGGAGGTATCTAAGCTCTGAAAGCCTTTTCTGCATCTTGAGCACCATAGCTCCGCTCTGTCCCAAAATCAGATTATCCGCATTCGGATTAACTTTTGCACTGCTGCTGAAAATCTTTTTCAAAGTATTTGCATCAGCAATACCTGTTGCCTTTATTCCGTTATTTTTCTGGAACTGCTCTACAGAACTCTTAGTAATATCACCGTAGAAACCTGTTATCTCATCGAAATAATATTTAAGCTCTGTAAGTCTTGTTTGAAGTGCGGTTATCGGAAGGTTTTCTCCGTCGTCATAGCTGTCAGGCTCAAGTTTTTCAAAATTAGCCTTAGCATTTTTATTATTGAGCTTATTCAAAGTTTCTTCATCAACTATACCCGTAACCTCAAGACCGTTCTTATTTTGGAAAAGCATTACAGCGTCAACAGTATCGCTTCCAAAATATCCCGAAGCTTTCTCGTCGAGATATCCAAGCTCATAAAGCCTTGCCTGGATATTCTTTACTGTTTTTTCCTTTTTTCCGTCCTCATCACCGTAGGAAGCTATAATCTTGCTTTCCTCCTGCTCGGGTTCTTCGCTTGTTTCCTCGGCCTCGGGTTCCGGCTCCGGCTCCGGTTCGGGTTCGGGTTCGGACTCAGGCTCAGGCTCATAAGATGGCTCCGGCTCCGGCTCCGGTTCGGGTTCAGGCTCCGGCTCCGGTTCGGGTTCAGGCTCCGGCTCCGGAGCAGGCTCGGCAGTAGCATATGAATAATCCGTTGCCTGGTATGCATCTGACGGAGGTGCTATATTTGACACTCCTGCGCCGTCAAAGCTGTATGTAACACCGTCAATCGTTCTTGACGTATTTACTATGTACTCTCCGTCCTCATAATAGAAAGATTCACCGTCAAGAAGCACCCAGCCGTTTTCCGGATAGGATACTCCGGCAACCTTGAACCATTCGACCCAATTGTTATTATAGACATTATGATAAACAACGCCGTAATATTCATTTCTGGCGTCTACAGCCATTCCTGAGCCGACATAGACTCCGACGTGTCCCGGCATATGAAGACCAAGACCATGTATATTCGGAATACCGTTGCTGACATATCCCCATGTTGGTGCGGCCGCAAGCATATCCGTTCTTATTCCGCCGACTCCGTTATATGTCCAGATAAGTCCGGAGCAGTCAACGCTTCCGTATGAAGTTCCTCCCCATACATAGCTCCAACCCTCACGGTATGCCTTCAACACATGAGCAGAAAGACCCACACCGGTACTTGATTCGGCCGAAGCGGTCATCGCCCCTGATATCATCATCGTTGACGCAACACCGACAGTCAATGCGCAGGCAAGAATTTTTTTCATGATTTTCGCCATTTTCAAAGCAGACCCCTTTCAAAAAATCTGACATCTGTATTTTATTCATTACAGTATTTTAACTTTTAATACGGTTTGCCATGGTAAATTATTTCAAACTTGTAACAAATCCATAATAGATAATAACATTTCCTCTATAAAAAATCAAGTCCTTTTCCAATTTATCAAAAAATAACCGTAATATTTGGCGATTTGCACAAAAGCTATTAAAAAGATACACTAAGTTCTCACTTATGATAATGTTTTTCTTTCATTTTAGAATTGCACGAAAACGGAATATATGTTAATATAATAGATTGTAGAAGTATAATTACAGTATAAGATGGAGAGTGGTCAATGTGCAGAAAAAACGCATAGCCGTTATTTTCGGAGGAAAATCATCGGAGCATGAGGTATCAAGAATTTCAGCTTCATATGTTATAAGTAAAATACCCGAAAGCAAATATGAAATTATAATAATCGGTATAACAAAGGACGGAAGATGGCTTTTATACAACGGTGATATCGAAAAAATACCGGACGGCTCATGGGAAAACTGCCCAGATAATAAAACCGCATTCATTTCTCCCGACCCCACGGTCGGAGGAATTGCGGTAATAACAGAGAACGGCTGCGAAATTATTAAGCTTGACGCAGTATTCCCCGTACTTCATGGAAAAAACGGAGAAGACGGTACGATTCAGGGACTTTTCGAGCTTGCCGGAATACCATATGTAGGCTGCGGAGTTCTCGCATCAGCAGATTGCATGGATAAAATCGTAACAAACATCATGCTTGAGCACGCAGGAATTGAGCAGGCTGAATTTACATGGTTTTATGCCCACGACTACTTTAAGAATCCGGACAGATATATTTCAGAGGTTGAAAATAAACTGAGCTATCCTGTTTTCGTAAAACCGGCAAATGCAGGCTCGTCTGTGGGCGTAAGTAAGGCGTCAGACAAGGAAGAACTCAAAGCCGCTGTTGTCAAGGCATCAAAAGAGGATGGAAGAATACTCATAGAGGAAAATATAATCGGCAAAGAAGTTGAGTGTGCGGTACTCGGAAACGACGAGCCCGTCGCATCGGTCCCCGGACAGATAACACCCGCCGCAGAATTTTATGATTATGATGCAAAATACAATAATGCCGACTCTAAGCTTTTTATCCCCGCACAGATAAGCGAAGAGCTTATGACAAAAGTAAGGGAAACAGCTCTCAGGGCATACCGTATGCTGGGCTGCACGGGTCTTTCAAGGGTGGATTTCTTTGTAACGGATGACGGAAGGGTTCTGCTCAATGAAATAAACACCCTTCCCGGTTTCACATCTATCAGTATGTACCCAAAGCTTATGGCAGCCTCCGGAACGGACGGCAGCGACCTTACAGAAAGGCTGATCGAACTTGCATTTGAGAGGATGAAAAAAAATGTCTGAACAATCTATCGGCGTATTTGATTCGGGTCTCGGAGGTCTTACATCGGTCAAGGAGCTTATCAAGGTTCTTCCTCAGGAAAATATAATATATTTCGGAGATACCGCAAGGGTACCTTACGGAACCAGAAGCGAGGAAACTATAAAAAAATATGCGCGGCAGGACGCAGGATTTCTTCTTTCAAAGGGAGTAAAGCTTATAATAGCGGCCTGCGGAACTGTAAGCTCGGTGGCGACTGAGCTCGGCACAGAGCTTCCCGTACCCTTCACAGGCGTCGTTGTTCCTACGGCGACCGCCGCCGTCAATGCCACACGCAACGGTAAGATAGGCATTATCGGCACCTCGGCAACAATCAACAGCGGCTCCTATAAAAAAGAAATACTTCGTCAAAACGATAGGATAACGGTATTTCAGCAGGATTGCCCCTTATTCGTATCTCTTGTTGAAACCGGCTTTATTGCCCCCGACGATGAAATAGTGCGGCTGGTTGCAGAGCGTTATCTCTGCAATATGAAAAAGGACGGAATAGATACCCTTATCCTCGGATGCACGCATTTCCCGATAATAGCGCAGGCAATTTCCGACTATCTCGGAGGAAACGTCCGTCTTATAGACTCAGGCCGTGAAACAGCGCTTTATGCCGCAAATATTCTCGGCACACGCGACCTGTTGAATAAAAGCAGCACGATGGGAAGCTGTTCCTATTATGTCAGCGATACGGTTGAAAGCTTCCGACGTACAGCGGAGATTTTCCTCGGAAAAAGCGTGGAGGACGAAGTCAAGCATATAAACATCGAGCAGGTAGCTCTCCAATAATACTAAAAAAGAAAGGAATTATACGGCAATGGAAGAAAATTATATTCTCTCTGTCTGCGGAAGGCAAAATGTTGAAGGCAGTACGGATAAAATTGAGCTTGAGACCTCCGCCTCATATGTAATGAGAAACGGAAGCAGATATATAAGCTACAAGGAATATAATCCCGATTACCCGCGCCAGCATTATCGGACAACCATAAAAATAAACCCCGATAATATTGTAACGGTTATCAAAGGCGGCGAAGAAAATCATCAGCTCGTTCTTGAGCAGGGCGAAAGACATAAATGCGAGTACAATACTCCCTTCGGAAGTCTGAGCCTCGGAATATATACCGAAACGGTAGATATCAATCTTGGTGATAACGGCGGGGAGCTAAGGGTAAAATATTCGATAGATGTAGAATCAGAGCTTGCAAGTCTGAATGAGCTTACATTGAAAATTAAGGAGGCAAAAAGCAATGTCCACAGCATCAACAACTCTCAACAATCTGAATAAGGCGCTGAAAGAGGCCTTCAGAAAAGCAATGTCGGACGGACTTCTCCCCGAAGCGGAGATACCGCCGTTCAATATAGAAACCCCCTCCGACCGACGTCACGGCGATCTCGCAACAAATGCCGCTATGGTATCGGCAAAGACATTCCGCTCCGCTCCGCGAAAAATTGCGGAGGCTCTTACTCAAAGTATAGATCTCAGCGGTACTAACCTCTCTAAATTTGAGATAGCAGGGCCCGGGTTTATAAATTTCTTTTATGATAAGTCCTTTTACGCTAAGGTTCTTGAGGAAATAAAGATGGAGGGCGAAAATTACGGCAGATCGGATTTCGGAAAAGGAAAAAGGGTGCTTGTTGAATTTGTTTCGGCAAACCCTACGGGTCCGATGCACATAGGAAATGCAAGAGGCGGTGCGATAGGCGATTCCCTGTCAAGCGTCCTTGACGCGGCAGGGTATGATGTTTCAAGAGAATTTTATGTAAACGATGCGGGAAATCAGATAGAAAAATTCGCCACTTCCCTTGAAATCCGCTATATGCAGCTTTACAGGGATGGATATGAGCTTCCGGAGGACGCATACCACGGTCAGGATATTATCGACCATGCAAAAGCATTTGCAGAGATCAACCGGGATAAATATGTGGATGCAGAATCCGATGTAAGAAGGAAAGCACTTGTAGATTTCGCACTTCCCAAAAATATCGAGGGTCTGGAAAGAGATCTTCTTAAATACCGCATAAAATACAATTGTTGGTTCAGGGAAAGCACACTTCATAACAATGGTGCTGTAGATAATATAATAAAACTCCTGAGTGAAAAGGGGCATACCTACGAGCAGGACGGCGCAATATGGTTCAGGGCGTCACAGTTCGGCGCTGACAAGGATTTTGTGCTTGTACGCTCGAACGGTATTCCTACATATGTCGTTCCTGATATTGCATACCATTATGATAAGCTTGTCACAAGGGGCTATGACAAGGCAATAGATATCCTCGGCGCAGATCATCACGGTTATGTGCCTCGCCTCAAGGCAGCACTTACGGCGCTTGATGTGGACGCATCTAAGCTTGATGTGGTTCTCATGCAGATGGTAAGGCTTATCAGCAACGGGGAAACCGTAAAGATATCCAAAAGAAGCGGAAAGGCTATTACGCTTGTTACACTCCTCGATGAAATTCCGATAGACGCCGCACGCTTCTTCTTTAATCTGAGGGAAGCGAACAGTCATTTTGAATTTGACCTTGACCTTGCGGTTGAACAATCCTCGCAGAATCCCGTTTATTATGTTCAATATGCCCACGCAAGAATTTGCAGTATTCTGAAAAAGCTTAGTAAGGAAGGCATAGAGGTAAGAAACTGCACGGAGGAGGATTACGCAAAGCTTACAGCGCCGGAGGAAATAGAGCTTATAAACAAGCTTGCATCATACGGTGATGAAATTATTTCCGCAGCGGCGGATTATGATTCGTCGCAGATAACACGATATGTATATGACGTTGCCTCACTTTTCCACAAATTCTATAATTCATGTCACGTAAAAAATGATGACGAATCTCTTACTCAGGCCCGTCTTGCCCTCTGTATTGCCACACGTACCGTAATATCAAACGTGCTGAATATGTTCAAAATCACCGCTCCGGAATCTATGTAATACATTCATGGATCGTATTCCGGTAAAGCACAGAAAACAACACATCAGGAAAAGAGGTTATATTTTATGTTAAAGAATAAACCGCTCCTCATAACCGCGCTGATATTCGGCGGGATTGGAGCAGTACTTACAATATTCACAGGAATATTATTCTTGAATAATGATACCGGTGCATTTGCATTTATAGCAAATATTCTGGGAATGAAACGTGAAAGCGTTACCGCCTCGACCATGTGGCAATTTGCCTTTATTTTTGAAACAGCGGCGTTTGTTTTGGGATACAGGGCTTTTATAGAAGAAGCCGAAGAATAAAAAAAACTGCTTCACGTTCAAAAAGCATAAACCAATGACCGGCCTCCGATATGGAATGATTATTCTTCCGTTATCGGGGGTCGGTCATTTTCCATACATAATTCCATGTAGACATGGAATTGTTTATCATCACATTCAAGCTTTAGTTCTCCGTCATACTGCTTCAATGCCTTTTCAACGGAATACAGACCAAATCCGTGCATAGTCTTGTCCGCCTTGCTTGTTTTGGGAATATGCCCCTTTATATCCACCTTTTTTGTTACGGGATTTATGATATCAACAAATACAAACCCGCTGTTGCAGGCACATTTTACTGTTATTATTCTTTCTTCTGCGGAGTCAAGCTTTGTGCAGGCTTCGATTGCGTTATCAATGGTATTTCCGAAAATGATACACAGGTCTGCCGGTTTTATCATATCTGCCGGCAATGCTCCTTCAAACCTTATTTCCGCATTCGTTTCATCAGCTTTTCTCTGCTTATCGGCAAGGAGTGCGTCAACTATTCCGTTTCCGGTATCATATTTTATCAGGTCAGTTTCAAAAATAGGATTATTTCTCTTCAGCATTTCAAGTGCCTCATCATTTTTTCCCTCGGATATCAGTGTGCTTACACCTATACACATATTCTTGTAATCATGTCGGAATCTTCTCAGCTCAAAATTATATTTTGAAAGTGTCATATAGTGCTCGGACTGTATCTCTATCTGCTTTTCCAAATTATCCGCTACACTCCTGATGTGCTTGTTTGAAACGGAATATGTAAGTAATAACAGGACTATAACGAGTATAAAAATAACGAGAAAAACAAACGATATTTTCACAACGTATTCCAAAGCTGTTTTATTATTGAAAGATGATGAATAAGACGGAAGAAAATATACAATCATCGACGCCACAAAGGCTATACTTGTTGTAAGCATCACAATTAGTCTTTTTATAGCTTTAGATGTGCAGTTAATGATACGGATTATCTTCGTGCTGATACCTGTGCAGGAAATTAAAATGCAGCAAAGCATTGAGACAATACTTTCAATCAATTCAGTATAATCATATGCAGAAACAAAGGAAAACAAGAACGCTGTCGCTAACATATTGACCGAAAATATAAAAAGTTGTATAGCTACTATCGTCCTGATATATATATTTCCCAAACTTAATCTTGCAAATAAAACATTTGCTGTCAAGGGTATGAGTATACCGAAATATGATATGATGTTATCCATTACTGCGACTATATTACCAAGAAACATTATATAATTCCGGCAACAGACAACAACTAAGGAAAATATGTAAAATGAAAATGATACCACGACCATTTTAGGTTTACTTTTGGCTCCCAGAAGCCTGATTGACAAGATAAGAATTGATATATAATACATCATGTTTTCGATTATAAAAATAATGTTTTGAATAATAACTCCCCCTGACATAAAATAATATTTAAGACATAAATATGCCGTTGACAGCCATTTTTATACCGTAAAGTCCATACCCTATGTAAAATAACTTTCCCATGGTTTATA
>CANRDH010000021.1 GCA_947629295.1 uncultured Clostridia bacterium | reverse complement strand
ATATTTTTTAGGAGGATTTTAACAATGAGAAATTCAAAAATACTTAAAGTAGCTATTTGTTCGGCACTCGTTGCTTCTTTGACAGCTGTTACGGCAATAAGCGTATCAGCATCTGACGCAAGTGACAAAATCACAAGTGAGGGTCACACTGTCGGTGTTTCCGGCACCTTTACGAACTGGGAAGCAGGCAAGGATATCCCCATGAATGATGATGACGGCGACGGCGTTTGGGAGGCTATGGTTGATATTCCCTCCGTTGAGGCTGACTGGATAACGGACTGGAACAAAGATGATAAACCCACGGGTGAGCAGCACTTCCAGTTCAAGGTTCGTCTTGACAATAGCTGGGATGTAAACTGGGCAACCTACGAGCCCGAGCACGTCCGTGTACTTGACAGCCAGTGCAACCTTGCAATCAAAGAGGATGTTCAGGCCGGCGACCACATCAAATTCAGAGTTTTCCTTGACACAAACCAGATGAACCCTGAAGCTTTAGCAGATTCGAACGCTGAGCTTGATGCTAACGAAGTGGAGTGGGAATTCCTGTACGCAGGTTATGATCAGTTTGAAAAGGTAACCGATGAGGCTCCCGCAGAATCAACACCTGCTGAAACTCCTGCTGATACAACACAGGATAAGGATACAACAACACCTGCAACAGGTGACACAACATCTGCTATCGCTCTTGTAGCTGTTGTTCTTGCATCTCTCGGCACCGCTGTTGTTATGACTAAGAAAGCTTCTTCTAAGGACTGATTCTTAAACAGCGATTCTGAAAAGTAAAAAACTGAGGCTGTCCGCCAAAAACGGACAGCCTTTTTGTGTTTTAAAAGCTATTCCTGCAACAAACCGATTCAGCCAAAAGTATCTCCCTGAATACCACTATGCCGCACCGGTACTGAATACGCATATTTCTGTATGCAGCGGTGCAAAACGCTGTATGTCCTCGTTTATCGCCTTCTCCTCACTCTCGCTCAGCTCATTCATGCAATTTATAATAATATAACGGTCATTCTCCGTAATTTCTCCCTCTATGTTATAGATACCCAGAATCTTCCTGATGCCATCAAGAGTGAAATCTTTGCCCGTAATTGAAAGTGCGCTCATTACGCTCCTTCTCCTGCCCTCAAGAGAATTGTCAACATTGCATACCGAAATAAGCCTTTCATACATTTCAAGTCCCTTTTCATCTGCTTCATCAATAAATACCTCCCGCCGCAGGTTCTCCAATTCATCGAAATATAAATCCAACCCCGCCGCATATGCCATAAGCTCGGCATATACTCCTTTTCCTTCCGTTATATCGTAAAGTCCTGTTTCCTCCAGCCTTTTCGACATCATTTCAAATTCACTCAAACACCTTCACCTCACATATTGCTTACCGTAACGGCTCCCAAAACGATCAATCCGGAGGCTGTCGCTTTTTTGTCCTGCATATTTCCGAAGGAATAATTTTCCACCCCGTCGGTATTCATAAGAATCCTTCCTATCTCCGCAAGGAAAACGTCCTGACCAACGCTCAATGAATTAAAATAATTCCTCACGCTGTCCTTCGCCTTTTCCGTAACCTGCGCACTGTCATGTCCGGCTTTGACAGCAATTTTAAAGCTAAGGTTATATGTTATAAGCTCGGCATTTTTGACTGTTACATTATGTCCGGCGCACCGACCGGCATTTATGGCTTCCTTTACGGCAGAAAGACATTCATCGGTACATACATTACCCCTTCCGCCGACTGCAATGGAAACAGAATTTACCTGCGAGTCTGAGTTCTCAATAACGGCAGCCGACTGCACTCCCTCAACATTCTCCGCAATGCTGCGGTAATATGCCGCATTGGCGCCGTTCGATATATTTCGGTAGCTTGCCGCTATCCTTTCTCTGAGGTGCTCGTCGCTTTCATCATCCGTGCCTCCGGTAAATGTCGAGGTATTGTCTATATACATTCCCACAGTAAAATATGTAACCACCGTAGTGATATTGCCCGGGTTGACATTGTATTTCCTTCCTGTATGCTCCGCAACGGCAGGACATATTACCCTTTCACCGCCTCTTGATATCAAAACCTGCTTTTCAACTATATAGTTCAGACTTCCGTCGGGCGTTGTAAATACAGTACCCTCCGGAATGACCATCTCATAATCTATCGGGGAATCAAAGCTTACTATAATATCTCCCCTTGCCTTGTTTCCCCTTATCCTTGTCAGTCCCCTTTGTGCGGCAAACATATCAAGCTGTTCGCCCGTTGCCGTGGTAAAAAACATCTGCCTCTTCAGCCAGTCTATATTACTCCCCATTGAGTATATTTCCCCTGCAAGAATTTTAAGCCTTATTCCTATATCTCCACATTCTGACGCCTCATGCCCCGTCAGCTCAAGATATTTGTTTTCCATTCTTTCAAGGATTTCATCATAACTGTATGCCAATGTCAGCCCCTCCTTAACTCAATTTCATACATTTTTCCGTCTATTTCCGCATAGGCATAAGCAACCGAATGTCTTATCCGCACACCGCATATTTCAGCCCCGGCAATATCCTGAACTGCCTCCCTTGCGGCCGCCTCCAAAAGCTCTTCGGCATAACCGTCCGTAAGCTCCGTTTTGTAAAGCTCCCCGCCCAGCTCACGGTCATATATAAATTTTCCGCGGCGTCCTGACAGGCTTATGTATATTTTTTGCAAAATCTCATCCGTACCGTCAATTTCATACGGTCTGCCAAAGCCGTCGGTATTAAAATCTCCGTTTATATTCAGCGACATATCCATCCAATCATACCTCCCTGCCGTTTATATAGACATTTCCGTCATTTGACAGCCTGATTTCCGCTCCTCCCGAGGATCGCAGAATAATCTCCCCGGGTTCTATAACTCCCGAAAATGCTCCCATTCTCATTCCTATACAAACGGGCCCGTTTTTTGTCTGCAATACAACCGACGGTTGATTACCGGTCGGCAGACTGTATATTCCGGGCGGAGTCATCATAATAAGCTGTCCCGTACCGTTTCCCGATACGGCGCTGACCCTAAGATTTGTACTGTGTCCTACCTTTCCGGATGAAGCGGAAATACCGTCGTTTTGTGATATTATATTTTTTGATATCCACACTATACGATCACCTCCGCATAAATTCTCGTATGCTCTCCGTTGCTGTCAAGGATATAGTGTAATTCGCTTATTACCATTTCCTCACGTTTATTCCTGAGCTTCAGCTTATCCCCGACCCGACATACCAGGATACCGCTTAAATCAATATTATAGCTTTCATATTTCCTGTTTGTTCCCTTTATTATATCGTCGGCATAAAGCACAGATCTGTGCTTACTGTCGGCAGAGTTAAAATACCTGCGCCTGTTCAACTTATGCTTTTTAGCTGTTTCATTTGCAAAATGCATTTCATAGCCGCCCCCGGCATAGGTTCTTGCATATATATCGGATATAAGCGCACTTCTCCTTATAGTTCTGCTTATTTTGACGGCAGGGCTGTTCGCGCCCAGAAAGATTGTATCAGCTTCCCGGTTTTCTCCCGTTTCAATTACAAAGTCGCTCCTTATATGCGGCTTTGTTTTGCAGAATTCCTCACAGTAGCTGCTCAGAACCTGCCATTCGCTCATTCCCTTTGAAATAACCATATCTCCGGGAAACGGTCTGTCACCGCCGTCGATCCCCGCAAAGCCCAACGGTTTGAAATGCCTTTCAAATAAAATTTTAAGCGTGGGCATACAATATGTCTGCGGAAGCGCCTCATTGTCAAGCAGAACAGCCTCAAGACTTCTTGCCTTTATTTCAAGCAATACCCCGCCCTTTGTTTTTGTTTCCGTCTGCTCGTCAACATACCCGAAAAAAACCGTTTCCGTTCCCGAAAGAACCTTAACCGATGAAATTTCAGGTATTCTCCCGCTTACGGCAAAAACTGCATTTAAGCTGTCCGCCGGCGCGTCCTCTGAGGAAACTATACTCATACTGAGCGGTTTTTTTAAAGCAGTTTCCATATTGTAGACATCACAAAGTATATATTTCAGCATAGCTTCACCCTCTCCCACGGATATATCGGCATATCCGGTCTTTTTATATGCGGGTTAAGCTCTGCCAGAATATCAATATGTATACCGTATTTATGCGATATGTCCCACAGGCAGTCATGTCTGCTGCCATAGCAGTACAAAAAACGCTCCTCGCAGTGCTTCTCAAAGCTTTCCGTAAATTTGAATTTATATCTTATAACGCCCTCGATATCCCCTGCTATAAGCTCAAGCTCCTCAAACATTGCATAAACAGGCTTCTGCGAGGGAATATAAAGCATTCCCCCGCCTCCCCTGTCCATAACAGCCTTAAGGGAAAGAAAATCATCTATACAGTTTTTCCCGCAAAATTCTCCCTCTCCGCTTATAATCCTGTACGAAGCGCCCATATCGTTTACCGTATCACAGCCGTTGGGGACATCATGCTTAGCAATTTTCCTGCCGTGACTTATTTTTAACACAGAAGGATTAATCGGGAAAATATAATCCTTATAGCTCATCTTTCCGTCAGTTTTCATCTATCTCCTCCTCCGCGTTCAAAGTCCTTGCGTACCTGAGCATATCACATCTTATCATTTCCGAAACCTCTCTGATATCTGCCGTCTTATCGTATCCAAGCTCAGCAGTCATTTTTTCCGTAAGCTCAATTTCAGTTTCCTTCATATATCCTCCGATTCCATATCCATCGCAGCAACACTTATATGCTCCCTGAACTTTTCCCTGTCAGCCGCAGCATAAAAATCATCCCACATACAGTTTTTGAGTGTATATCTTTTTTTATCTATTTCCACCGTCATCGTAAAATTATCAAGATCCGCAAAGCAGCAGTTTTCAAACGGCTTTTTAAAGCTCAGACCCGTCATAACGGCTTTATAGCTGCAGCATTTTCTTATATGTGCAATGTCCTCGCTGATAAAACAGGTGCGTACATTGTGTATTTCCGACTTTTTACGTATTTCCAGGCTTTCTGCCTGAAGCAGCTTTTTTCCGTCGATATATATATTAACATCTCTGCCGCATAGGCTCTCCTCCTCAATATATATAGTCAGTCACCCCCGTTCTTTAGTACCTCACGAAGTCCGAATTTCATTTTTATAGTATAGCTTCCTATTGCTTCATCATGCTCACAGCTGCCCGCCGATACGGAAATAATTCTTTTATCCGTATCAAGGCTCATAAGCGCCAATGTTACAGTACGTGCGCAGCTTCTGCAATAATCCTCATTGATTTCTTCACTTACCGCAACATTTACAACCATATATTCGCTCGTAATCATACTGTTTTGGCTTCCCAAAAGAAATCCTCCGCTTTCATATTCCGTTCCGAAGCTAACATAAGGTCTGTCAAGCGGAAACGGAAGTACCCCGGCCTGTTTTTCAAGAACCATGTTCATTCCTGCAAGTTCAGGATGCTTCAATGCTTTAGAATACATATCCGCCGCATATATCATATATCAGACCCCACCTCTTTCTGTTTTCCTTGCACATAGCTTTGAATAATCTCCAAACGTACTTTTTATTTCATCAGTCCATAATATATAGTATTCATTTTTTGTATCACTGACAATATCACCGTAGTGCACGCCGTCTGCAAGTTCTGCATCGCAGTATATGTAATATTTTTCCGGATCCCCCCTGCCGAAAACGGAGATATCAACCCCTCCCTTTATTTTTCGGGAATATCTTGCCGGAATAATAACTGCATATCCCTTTCTGCCTTTTATATAACAAATTCTGCCAAGCTTTTTAACGGCTTTGTTTATAAGCTTTTCCATACATACCTCCCCCGGCAAATCATGCAAACGAATTAAAGACAAAATTCTCACTTTCGAGTATTTCTCCCAAATCAGCCAAAGCCTCTCTGCAAAGTCTGTCCGCCGCCTCAAGCTCGCTGCTTCCTCCATGCTTTACACTTATCTCTCCGACCTTTACCTCATTGGCTGCCCCGTCCGTCAGGCTCCATAAAACATACCTGTAATATGCAAGAGCGGCGGCGGCAAAATTGATCCTGCCGCCGTAGCATCTCATATCCGTACCCCGCTTTATGCGTGACATTATATAGCTCAGTGCAGTATCACACATAAAACGAAAATCAGCCGCTTCCTCATGATCCAGACCGGACAGACGGCAGAATATTCTGATTATTTCCTCCATATTCAACCGTCATTCCCCCAATCAGCAGGCAAGCACCTTAACGGAATCGGGGAATATTTTTGCAAAGCCCGTAATACAGCTTATAGCCGCTCTTTCAAGCTGTCTGTCTATAAGCTTATCATAATCGGTCACAACATCACCCGACTGTACCATTTCAAGGGCACAGTTCTTATCAAGTCCTACGATCTTATTTCCCGAAATCGACGGAATATGTAAAAGCTGCGCCCCGAGCGGCGTAATCATTTTTCCGCTGCCGTGGAAATCAAGTCCCGCATGGGAATCCTTCATTTCATTCATGGCAAGCAGTTTTGTCATAACCGCTGTCGGTGCAAGAAGCGTATTCATTTCATACGGCGAAAGCTCCGCCCACAGCTTTACGAGATCGTCATAGGAAACATTTCCCGTATCAGCCGCAGAAACAGTACCGGCAGCAGACGTTGTCGAATCCCCGTTTATAAGAACCTCCACTGCATCCTTAAGCTGTTCACGGGCGATATGCGCCCCTATCTGTCTGAGCGTTACGGTAAAGAGGTCAAGCTTCTGGAATTTTATTGCTTCATATGACGCAACAAGCATTCTTCCTCTTTTTTGCAGCTTAACAAGCTGACCGCTTGTTTTTATCGTAGTCTGCGGAAGAAATGCTCCCTCCGCAACAGGCTTAAGCTGCTTATTGTCATCAGACGGGTCGGAAACGACCGACCTGTAATCCATACCGTCAATAACCGTCTTAGCCGCAATAATATCAGAAAGAACATCAGCCCTTTCGATTCCCTGCTTTACTGCTCTTGATACATACTCAGGAAAAAGTGCGGCACTGTCCGAGCTTTGAAAAAATTTCTGCACGCAATCAGAATTGCTTCCACCGACCTTTATATCGTATCTTTTAAGCTGACGCTGATATGCGTCCAATCCCTCAAGCTCACTGCCCTTATAATTTTCCGACGGGTCAAGCTCTTCAAGAATCTGCGTAAAGGATTTTGCACTGTTGCCGTACATACCCTTTTCAGGTTTAATAGTGTCATAATATGCCATATCAATAATCTCCTTTCAAAATCAAAGTATAATTCCCGCTGTTTTAGCAACGGTGTCAATATCAACAACAAGGTATTCCCTGCCGTTTGATTCATCTTTACTTATTTTGCCGTTTTTTCCGACAAGCTTTGTATATCCGACATCAGGTGCGCTGTCAAAAGCAGCCCTTACATATCCGCTGAGCTGAACTGCGGCGTAGCCGTTTCTTTCACCAACACAAATTCCGCAGAATACATCGCTTGCCGCCTTAACCTTTCCGCTTTCCGATACCATAACAGGCATACCTGCGCTCACACTTCCCTCCGTTTCAAATGTAACCACATTTTCTCCGAAGCCGTTAAATGAAACATTCATATATTATCCTCCTCAAATATTTTTAAAAGCATTGTTGTCTGTTCTCACATTTTTAACTGCCGCTCCCAGCTGAGGCTTAAGCGGAGTACTGTTTTCTCTGCCCTCCGAAAGAGCCTTTCTCAGATTTTCAAGCTGTACGGCATTCATTTTGCCCGTAATAAAATCAAGCACATCTCTTTTAAGCTGCGGCAATGCGAAAGCTGCAAGCTTATTTATATCAGCCTCGAGCCGTCTTCTGTAGGTTTCACCGTCAGCAGCCTTTTCCTGCAATATGCGGAATTTTTCCGCAATAATATTCATTTCGTCGACAGTAAAGGCTTCCGCCTCACCGCTGAAAAGTCTTTTTTCAATATCCATACTTTTCTCTCCTTTTTTATATGATTTTATAACCCCTGCCGCTTTTTGCGCGGGCACTGCGACAAATGACCACTCATAAGCGTCTGTCGGCTCGTCAAGTATTTTATAACACACTTCACCGTCATAGCTTCTTCCCCTTATATGATTGCAGGAACCGTTTTCGCAGCCGCAGACAGAGCATATTCTTTTAGCTATGGAGCATCCCACGCTTACCTCTTTTTTTATCCCGCTGTCAAGCTGCATGATAAAATCCTTATTGTTTTCGGTTTTAGGCATATATGCCCTTGCGCAAAGCCTAATATACTGCCGCCCGTCCGAAGTCTTTTTTCCCTCAACCTCTTCCGCACGGCATGAAAATATCCTTGCCGTCTGGTTATTGCTTTTCGTATCATGGTCAAGTACTCCCGTAACACCGACAAAAAGCTTCTCCAGCTTTTTGAGCGCGGAATCCGAAAATCTCTCAAAATCCCTGTCCGTTTCGTTATCACATAAAACAACGGAGAAAGCATATACCTCATCCTCACTCATAGCCCTGCGGGCATAACTGTTTATAAGCTCCAGTTCACCCGCTCTCAGAGCTTTATTTTCTCCTGTCAAAATCATTCCACCTTTTCAATACGTTTTTCAATCTCCTCTGCCTGAGCGTTATAAAGCCTTGCCTTTGCAAGCTCGACCTCATCCTGAAGATTGATATTATCCCATATAATTTCGCATCCGTCATCAAAGCCGTTGAGCCTAAGAAATGTACGGCATATTTTTCTTATGCTTTCATTAAGCACACGTCTGTAATATTCAAGCTCACTTGTAAGGATATCCGCCTGCTGCGAGGACATTCTTTCCGTTGTTGACCATGTAAGCCCCAAAAGGAAAGGTGGTATTGAAAGCTTTGCAACTATTTGCTCAAGTATCTGCCGCACGGGAACCTCGCTGTCAGGTATTTGATTATCCGCACCTATCGCCTTTATACTTACTTCGCCCACGGACACAAAATCCCTCGGCTCCCTGCTCTTCATCGCCTTACTCCATTCGGAGGCTATCAGCATAGCCTTTTCCTTAGTACTGCCTCTGTCGCCTTCATTCGGCTTATATGTAACGGCAAAACGGACATTTCCCACTCTGTCCCAATTGGTGCCTACAGCATTGATAATTTTAAGTAATATATCGCTTACGAACGGAAGACCCTTTAATACAGACGTGCCGTAAAGCTTACCCGGCTCGGGCATAATTGCACTGCACAATATAAGCTCGGGATATCTTACCGGCTTTTTCACTCCGGTTTCATCTATGGCATTAATACTGACATCAAAAGGATTTTCTCTGCTGCAAAGTTCAACATTATCAAGCGAGCTGTTATAAAGTGCGGCAATATTACCGTCCTGAGCTAAAACCATTTCACCTACGGCAGTACCATATGTAAGCAGCTGTTCGAGATACTCGGATATAAAAGTATCAATACCGCAGGATATTCCGTTCACTCTTACATTTCTCAGAAACTCCTCCAATTTTCTTTCTGCTTTTTTATCGGAGCATTTAACAGTAAATTTACCCACAAGTCTTATAATCTTGTATATAGCCGCGTCAATCACAGGAATGGATTCCCTGAGTGAACGATACAGATTTTTTTCAAAGCAGCCGAGCGGACTGTAATTTCTGATACAGGAAAACGGGTGATTATATCCCTCGCTCCCTGCCGTCTGCACAGCAAAACCGCTTGTCTTATTTCTGTTTTTTTTATTAAACCAACCCAATTTATATCACCTCTCTTCCGCAGCGGTGAGCCGCCGCTTTCCATACTATCTGACTGAAGCCAGTGCATATATGCTGTCGTCGTATCTGTTCAGATAGGTGGCAACAAAATACCTCACATCATCCATAGCATGATCATTTTCCTTCAGCGGAATATCTCTGCCGCCGCTTTCCCAACGGTACATACCGAACTCCCGTATGCAGTCGGTGCAGCAGCGGCATATTCTTATATCTCCCTGCTTAAGCGCGGTACTTACCTGCCTTATTCCGTCAGTTACATTATTTTTTGCCGCCGTCACTTTGAAGCTTCCATGTCTTTTTATGACCTCGATAAAGCTTGCCGCCGACGGGTCAACAATAATCTCCGAAATATTCCTCGTGCCTGCAAGGTCGCATAATCCCTTATAATGCTCCTCATCAGTGCGTGAAGACCCCTCTCTGCGTGAACTGTAATAATATTCGCTTATCCTGTACCAGATACCTCCGCTGAGTCCCCACAGACCGAACGAAGACGGATTGACAGTACCGTAGTCGCAGGAAATAACAAAATCGTCAAATCCCCCCTTCGGCTCATCATAAAGCATTTTTTCGTCCGACATAAACGGATATACAAGTCCCTCTGTCGCAGTCCATTTACCAAGAACATATCTTTGATAAAAGCTTCCCGAATAAAGCTTTTGATAACGTCTCATTATCGACTTGGATAAGGACGGGTTATCCTCCATAGTAAAATGAATATAAAATAGGTTTTTCTCCTTAACCTTCTTAACCCATTCGGTACAAAACCAATGCTGAGGATATTCGGGGTTACAGTTAAACCACAGCTTTGAGCCCTCAACGGAACATCTTGCCACAGCCTGCTCAACAAATGACCTCGGCATAAGCGCAGCCTCGTCAAAAAGCACCCCGCAAAGCGTTATTCCCTGTATAAGCGCCGCCGAGCCTTCGTCCCTTCCTCCGAAAAGATAGAATATATTTTTTCTTCCCCTTATCTGGACTTCAAGTATGTTTGACGAAAGTCTGTCTCTGACCTCAAAACCCAAATCTGACAGTACATTGAGCAGAGGAACGACAAGATTTCTTTTGAGCGATCTTATAGTTTTTCCGCACATAGCGAAGCTGCCGCCCTCAAAATTTAGCATTGCCCAGGAAATAAAGGACACACTCATGCACAGCGTCTTACCGCTCCTCACAGCGCCGTCGCAGATAATACCGTCACAGTACGCACTGTCACTTCCGTCACACCACCATCTTAGAAGCTTCAGCTGTTTTGGAGAAAAAGATTTGTATTTCAAGTAATTTCCTCCTCCGCAGTTTCAGGCTTAATATTCTCTCCTTCCCCAAGAACATTATTTTCCTTATCAGAATTTTTTATTCCGCCGATAAGTGCATTATAAAAATCCGATATGCCCTTTTGCTCGCTTTCCTCGGCATATTCAAGCTTTTCAAGAGCCTTTATTCTGTCGAAAAACTTTATTTCCATAGCACCGTCCTTTGGTCTTTTTATTTCGGCGACATTAAATAAATCATAGGCTTCAAGGGATTTTTCCGACGGATTTTCGTCAAACATAAGACGCACCGCGTCGGAAACATTTCCAAAGGCAAGCCTTTCATAGCCCGCTCTTGCCCTTTGGCGATAATTCTTTGTGCGGGATTTATATATTCTTTCTATTTCCGCATTTATATCATCCCTAAGCAAAAGTGCCGCGCCGACCCTGTCAGGCTGGCTGAAGCCTGCGCAAATTGCGGCTTCTTTAAAATTCCCGTTGTTTGCATAAAGACAGCAAAATTGTTTTTCTCTTGGAGTCAGCCCCCTCTCCTTTTTCTTCAAGATCATACCCCCTTTCAAATGACGGGTTAAAAATAAAAAAAATTGACCGAAAAAGGTCAACTTCATTCGAAAAATCTTAAATTTTTAGTGTTTTTCTTTAATTTTCCCAAAATATTTATGAATCAGATATTTTCTTGATCATTATAAATTGAATTTTTACCCGTAATATGTTATGATTGTGGTGTCGCTATCCGAACGCGGATACAAGAACTAATTATGTGCTGTCAATGATACAGCCGCAGAAAGGATTTGAAACAATGGCTAAGAACAGAAAGAAAAAAGGACCGGCTCCAAGGAAAAAAACTCCGACAACACCCGCACCAAAAAAGCAGCAGCCGGCTGTTGACGTAAAGGAAACGGGTAAGAAGCTCAAAACGGGCATAATAACGGCAATCGTTGTTGTAGTAATTATAGTAGGATTGCTTATTCTTGCACTTGTATTGTCAAACGACAGCAACGGCTCACAATCCTCCGCAGAGGAAAGCACTCAAAGCTCACTTGACTCAGGCGAATCAATAATAGACGAAACCAAAACTTATTATGCGGACATTGATATAAAGGATTACGGGAAAATCACCGTTGAGCTCGACCCCGAGTCCGCTCCTAAGACCGTGGAAAACTTTGTAAAGCTTGCAAATTCAAAATTTTACGACGGTCTTACATTCCACAGGATCATGGAGGGCTTCATGATGCAGGGCGGCCAAGCCAAGGACGGCACGGAGGAGCCGGAAACAATCGTCGGCGAATTCAGTTCAAACGGCTATAACAATACAATTTCCCACACAAGAGGTACAATATCAATGGCAAGAGCTAATGACCCGAACAGCGCCTCCTCACAATTCTTTATTGTGCACAAAGACAGTTTGTTCCTTGACGGAGAATACGCCGGATTCGGCCATGTAACCGAGGGTATGGATGTTGTTGATAAGGTATGTACGGATGCAAAGCCCACGGATGACAACGGCACCATTCCCGAAAGCGAACAACCGATTATCAATTCAATTACCATCCGCACGGAGGATAAGTGATTATTCCGATAAGGAATTGCATACAGAATCCTCAAAACAATTTTTAACTTAATGGGCAGGAAGTCCTCCGCCTCTACAGACTGCGGAGATGTCGCCCAAATCGGATATACCCAAAAACAGCTTGGGCATATCCGATTTTTTTATTACTGATAATAAGATTCAACTTAATGATGTATTTTTTTGAAAAGCATATAGAAATTTATTTGATTTTTTGTGCAATATGTGGTATAATAACCGTATGCTTTTAAATTTTCATAGAATAAAAAACGGTTCGGAGGGCTCCTTATGGATAAATTAATAGACGTAACAAAAATGGATAATTACTATGAGCAGATAGTTCAGAAAAAATTTACCACAAAACAGCTTATAAGCATAATAGCTTCAATATGCGGTATTGTTGCAGTCATTGCATTGTGCGTATTCTTCTCAGGAACGTTTTCTTTTCTCATACCGATTTCCTTCATACTTCTGGGCTTGGGGATATGGCTTATTGTATATATTATAAGAAATTCGGGGGTAGAATACGAATATACGTTTGTAACCGGCGAAATGCGCATAGAGCGTATAAAGGGAAAGGCTAAGCGCCGCAAAATAACAGTATTTGATATAAAAGGCATTGACGATATAGGTAAGCTTTACGATTACAAAACAGGCAAGCGCAATGTTGAACCGTCAAAGCACAATCTTGTACTTCATGCAGAAGAAAATAACACAGGCAACTCAAGCTATTACGTTCTGATACATGATAAAATCAGACAAAAACCGGCTCTGCTTATATTCACACCTAACAAAATGACTCTTGATAAGCTCAGACCTTATCTTTCAATCGAGCTTAAGAAAAAATTCATTACCCTCATGAAAGAGGAAGAAAAATACGAAAAAAACGCATCAGCAAATGTATAAAAAAAGAGACTGCAGGATGTACGATTGCATCCCGCAGCCTGTTTTTTTATTTCCCTGCAAAAAATTCCTTTACATCACTGTTTTCAATTCGCTGTATAAAGCAATCACCAATACTTCTCAGGAAAATAAAGCTTATACCCTTGCCGCTGCTTTTCTTGTCCCCTCTGGTTGCCTTGACAATATCATTAATCGAAAATTCCGTGCTTGTTGCCATATTGTATTTTTTCAGAAGCTTATAGATTCTTTCCGCACTTCCCGCTTCTGTAATACCCTTCTTTTCGGTTATCTGCGTTATTAGGAAAGCACCGACGCCTACAGCCTCACCGTGTGTTATGCCGCTGTAATTATAAAGCTTTTCCAATGCATGACCGAAGGTATGCCCGAAATTCAGAATAGCCCTTTCTCCCGTATCAAGTGTGTCATGCTCAACAACCAGACTCTTTATGGAAATACATTCATATATGATATCATCTATGAAATCCATTGCATTTTCCTTTTCCAGTCTTTCAAAAAGAGTCCTGCTGCGTATACAGCCGTATTTTATAACCTCTCCCATACCGTCATTAAAAAACTTTTGCGGCAGAGTATCAAGAGTATCGGGGTCAATAAGCACGGCTTTCGGCTGTTTGAATGCCCCCACAAGATTCTTTCCGACGGAAAGGTCAACCCCTGTTTTTCCCCCGACAGAGGAATCCACCTGCGCAAGCAAGCTGGTCGGTATCTGTACAAAATCTATCCCCCTGAGATAACTTGCCGCGGCATATCCCGCCATATCTCCGACAACGCCGCCTCCGAGGGCAACGACTATATCGCTTCTTGTCATATCATTATCAAAGAAATGTGCGTACATTTGTTCAACGGTTGAAAGTCTTTTTCTTTCCTCGCCCGCTTCAAATACAAACAGCGAGGTTTCAAAACCGTTTTCCCTTAGAGATTTTTCGACCCTCTCCGCATAAATCGGTGCAACATTACTGTCGCTTATTATTGCCGCACGCACCGCACGGGAAACCTTTCTGACATATTTTCCCGTTTCGGACAGTATCCCTCTTTCAATGTAAACATCATAGCTGTCATTGGTTTTCACATTAATAATTTTCATTCTCCCAAACCCTCCTTAATCCTTCTGCTTTTTGCGAGAAGCTCCTCAAGAGCCTCTCTGTCGCCGTTTTGTATTGCGGATTTTATGCTGTTAAGATTTTCTGTAAGTATATTAATCTCCTTGATAAGCGGCTCTCTGTTTTCAAGAAACAGCTCCGCCCACAGCTTTTCATTGATATTTGCAACCCTTGACACATCACGGTAGCTTCCTGCCGAAAATCCCATATGCTTAGGGCAGGTCGGACTCATAACATAAGAACAGGCTATAACATGAGGAAGCTGAGAGGTGAAGGAAATGATTCTGTCATGCTCCTCAGGTGTAGAATACATTATCTGTCCGAATCTTAGCTTTCTCATCAGCTTATCAACGGTTTCAACCGCACTCTTATCCGCAGCACACGGGACGATTACACAGCTTGCACCCACAAACAAATCAGCCTCGGAAGCGGAAAAGCCGTTTTTCTCCTTTCCTGCCATCGGGTGACAGCCTACAAAGCTGAAGCCGTATTCCTTGGATACCTCGGTAAGCTCACGACAAAGGTCGGTCTTTATGCCCGCACTGTCCGTTACTATACACTTTTGGGGAATAAGCTGTGCATTATCCTTTATGAATTTAATCATCGCTCCCGGAAATGTCCCGAGAATAAGCATATCCGCATCACAAAGAGCCTCAGTATTGCCTATTTCATCTATAGCACCACAGGCAAGTGCATCCTCAAGAGGTTTGCGACTGCGATTTATACCTACAACATAGCAATCTGTGTATTTTTTAATTGCCTTTGCAAAGGACCCGCCGATAATTCCCAGTCCGTATATTACAATTTTCATTAATTTGCTGCGGAATATAGGATCCCGAAGCTCCCCCCTTACAATAAACTAAGAACATTATACCACCCGAACAGTATATTTGCAATATTCATCTAAAAAACAAAAACCTACTT